>CAJXQV010000024.1 GCA_913058165.1 uncultured Chromatiales bacterium
CAGCGTCAGATGTGTATAAGAGACAGGTATGGGTGCCGGGGGGTTTCGCGGCGACGCCAGTGGCTTTTCTGATGCATTTGGCGATGTATTCGGCGATATCTTTGGTGCTGGCGGCCGGCGTGGTGGTCGCAGCAACGTTTATCGTGGCGCGGACCTGCGTTATGAATTGAGCTTGACGTTGGAGCAGGCGGTTAAAGGTGACTCCGTTACTATTTCTTTTCCGACAACGGCCAAATGCAGTACCTGCGAAGGTGATGGCGCGAAGCCGGGCACAAGTCGTAAAACCTGCGGCACCTGCAATGGTGTGGGTCAGGTGCGTGCCCAGCAGGGGTTTTTCTCTGTTCAGCAGACCTGCCCTCAGTGTCGTGGCGCGGGCACGATGGTTGAAAGCCCCTGTACCGATTGTTCCGGTCGCGGTCAGATCCGCGAAGAGAAAACGCTGTCGGTTAAAGTTCCTGCGGGTGTCGATCAGGGCGATCGGATTCGCCTGGGCGGTGAAGGCGAAGCGGGTCAGAACGGCGGGCCAGCGGGGGACCTGTATGTGGAGATCCGGGTTAAGCGTCATGAGATCTTTGAACGTGACGGTGCCAACCTGCATTGCGAAGTGCCTATTTCATTCGCCACAGCGGCACTTGGCGGCCAGTTGAAAGTGCCGACGCTGGAAGGCGAGGTCAACCTGAAGGTGCCCGAAGGCACCCAGTCTGGCAATGTGTTCCGCCTGCGGGGCAAAGGCGTTAAGCCGGTGCGCGGGGGCAGCATTGGTGATCTCTACTGCGCAGTCGACGTTGAGGTACCGGTCAAGCTAACCAGCAAACAAGAAAAACTGCTAGAGTCCTTTCAGGATTCGCTGAGCAAAGGCGGTGATAAGCATCGTCCTCGGGCCCAGAGTTGGGCTGATAGTGTGAAGCGTTTTTTGAAGGGCATGACATCTTGAGCTAATTAGCACTGCAGGTGCTGAGGTAGATGGAAGGAATGCTTTGCTGTTTTTAGTCGATATGTTTCCGGAGGATTCCGGATCATTAATCATGGTATTCAGGGGGTCACTATGCGGGTCGCAGTTTTAGGTTGTACAGGCCGCATGGGTATTGCCGTCGTCAAAGCTGTTGTCGACAGTCGTGGGGCAGAACTGAGTGGGGCTTTAACCCAACCAGGTCATGCCATGCTGAGTGTCGATGTTGGCGTTGTTGCGGGCGTTGCGAATACAGGAATACTGGTTACCAGCGATCTTGGCGTTGCTCTCGATGGCGCTGATGTGGTTATCGATTTTACCTTGCCGGCAGCCATGCAAAGTAACCTGGCTGCCTGTCGTAAATACAAAGTCGCTTTGGTGATGGGCACCACCGGTTTAAGTGAAGGCCAGCATGCCATGCTGGCGGAAGCTGCTGCCGAGATTCCTATTGTTTACGGCAGAAACATGAGTGTTGGCGTCAATGTCACCACAGAACTGGCACGTCTGGCTGCCCGTTATCTGGGCGCCGATTGGGATACCGAGATTGTTGAAGCGCATCATCGCCACAAGGTTGATGCACCATCAGGCACTGCATTGCAGCTTGGTGAGGCCATTGCCAAAGAGCGAGGTGCGGATTTATCCGCAATAGCGGTGTATGACCGAGCCAATAAGTCCGCTGCACGCAATCGCGGCGAGATTGGCTTTAGTTCGATACGCGCCGGGAGCATTGTTGGCGAGCACGGCGTGTTGTTTGCCTCTGACACCGAAATCGTTGAGTTGCGTCACCAGGCAACCGATCGCAGTGTGTTTGCGCAGGGCGCGCTGCGGGCCGCGAGCTGGCTTGAAGGTCGCCCGGTCGGTTTGTACGGCATGCCTGATGTGCTCGGGTTTAATACATAATCTTGCAGCTGCGCAAGTTAGCGTGGCCTGAAGTGCCGAAGATTCATCGAATAGCCTATTATCAATAGCGTAGCGCGCAGCCTTTCTATACAATACGCTCGGTCGCTATATGACCACGCTAGTTTGCGGGAGAGAGCCTTGCTCAGGACTCTCCCGTTTCTATGTTTGAACCCTTCTGGTGTGAGGATTGCCGAGTGACACAACCTGCCATACTGGCGCTAGAAGATGGCACCATATTCCGCGGTATTTCGGTTGGCGCCGAAGGCCAAACCATTGGTGAAGTGGTTTTTAACACCGCGATGACCGGTTATCAGGAGATCCTGACCGACCCGTCTTATTGTCGTCAAATAGTAACCCTGACTTACCCCCATATCGGTAATACCGGTACCAATAGTGACGATTTCGAAAGCGATGGAATTCACGCCGCAGGCCTGATTATTCGTGATCTGTCGATGGTCACCAGCAACTACCGTTCAGAAATCAGCCTTACCGAATTTCTGAAGCGCGGCAATACTGTAGCGATTGCAGATATCGATACCCGCAAACTCACCCGGATTCTTCGTGAGAAGGGTGCTCAATCGGGCTGTATTATGGCCGGCGACAATATCGACGAAGCGAAAGTGGTTGAGCATGCCCGCCGGTTCCCCGGCCTTGCCGGAATGGACCTGGCCAAAATTGTTACAACTAAGAAAACCTATCAGTGGAGCATGGGCAGTACCTGGCCGAAGCCTACCGGCGGTCCGGGTAAACGCAATTGCGATTTCCATGTTGTTGCTTATGACTTTGGTATTAAGCGCAACATTCTGCGTTTGTTGGTGGATTACAACTGTCGCGTTACGGTTGTGCCGGCACAGACACCTGCCGCTGAAGTTCTCGCAATGTCACCCGATGGTGTTTTTTTATCGAATGGCCCGGGTGATCCCGAGCCTTGCAACTATGCTATCGATGCTATCCGTGAAATTATCGGCGCCGGAACCCCGGTTTTTGGCATTTGCTTAGGGCATCAGTTGCTGTCTTTGGCCAGTGGTGCCAAAACGCTGAAAATGAAATTTGGTCACCATGGTGCTAACCACCCGGTGGGCGAGTTGGGCACCAACGTGGTGTATATCACCAGCCAGAATCATGGTTTTGCAGTAAACGAAGATGACTTGCCGGAAACGCTTAAGGCTACGCATAAGTCCTTGTTTGACGGCAGCCTGCAGGGTGTAGAACGTACTGATTGTCTGGCGATGGGGTTTCAAGGGCACCCTGAAGCCAGTCCCGGGCCACACGATCTACGGCCTATTTTTAGCCGGTTCATCGAGATGATGAATACCGCGGCGGGAAAAGTGCCCAAAGGCGTTGAAACGCGCTAGTCCCCGTCATGTTTCGTCTGATTGTTTAACGACAAGCTACTTAAAACAGCCAACTAACAAAAGATAGATACTTCGCATGCCTAAGAGAAAAGATATAGAAAGCATCCTGATTATCGGCGCTGGTCCGATTGTGATCGGTCAGGCATGTGAATTCGATTATTCGGGTGCGCAGGCATGTAAGGCGCTTAAGGAAGAGGGCTACCGGGTCATTCTGGTTAACTCTAACCCTGCCACCATCATGACTGATCCTGATATGGCCGATGCAATCTACATTGAGCCGGTGAGCTGGAAAACGGTTGCTAAGATTATTCAGGAAGAGTCGCCCGATGCGTTGTTGCCAACCATGGGTGGTCAGACTGCACTGAACTGCGCGTTGGATCTCGATCGCGAAGGCATTCTTGCAAAGTACAACGTAGAGCTTATTGGTGCTTCTAAAGAAGCAATAGATACGGCCGAAGATCGTGAGAAGTTTAAACTTGCGATGGAAGATATCGGTCTTGACGTGCCACGTGCTGCCGTGGCTAAAACACTTGAAAGAGCGTATGAGATAGTCGCGGATGTTGGTTATCCGGCCATCATTCGCCCGTCATTCACCATGGGCGGCAGTGGCGGCGGTATCGCATACAACCGCGAAGAGTTTGACGAAATTGTTAGCTATGGTATTGAGCTTTCACCAACCAATGAAGTGTTGATTGAAGAGTCAGTGCTGGGTTGGAAAGAGTACGAGATGGAGGTGGTCCGGGACAGCGCCGATAACTGCATCATCATCTGCTCAATCGAAAATCTCGATCCCATGGGCATTCACACCGGTGACTCGATTACCGTTGCACCTGCGCAGACGCTCACCGACAAAGAGTACCAGGTGATGCGCAACGCGGCGCTTGCGGTGCTGCGGCGCATCGGCGTTGAGACCGGAGGTTCTAACGTTCAATTTTCTATGTGTCCTGATACGGGGCGCATGTTGCTTATCGAAATGAACCCACGTGTTTCGCGGTCGTCCGCGCTAGCATCGAAAGCCACCGGCTTTCCGATCGCGAAAGTGGCTGCAAAACTTGCAGTGGGTTATACGCTTGACGAATTGCGCAATGAAATTACCGGCGGCGCAACGCCTGCTTCGTTTGAACCGACTATCGATTACGTGGTTACTAAAATCCCACGTTTCACTTTTGAAAAATTCCCAGGCGCTAACGATCGCCTCACCACCCAGATGAAATCTGTGGGTGAGGTTATGGCAATGGGTCGTACATTCCAGGAGTCCATGCAAAAAGCATTGCGCGGCCTGGAAACAGGTATTGATGGGCTGGTGGAGAAAATGCCAGCTCCCACCACCGATGAGCAGGTCGATGCCCTCCATCATGAGATTCGCGCTGCGGGCGCTGAACGCTTGCTGTATGTGGGTGATGGCTTCCGTTCGGGAATGACCTTGGAAGAGGTCCATGAGCTGTCCAATATTGATCCCTGGTTCCTGGCGCAGATTGAAGATCTGATTCATGAAGAACAGACTGTGCAGGCTGCAGGTGGCGAAACGTTGCAGCCGTTGCGGTTGCGGGCACTGAAGCGTAAGGGGTTTTCTGACAGCCGCATTGCTAAGCTTATGGGTGTTCAAGAAACGGCCGTTCGCAAGCAGCGAGTCACGAATAATATCCGGCCGGTTTATAAGCGCGTTGATACCTGTGCTGCCGAGTTTTCTACAACGACCGCTTACATGTACTCAACCTACGAGGAAGAGTGCGAAGCCAGTCCGACCAGTGCCCGTAAAATTATGATTCTGGGCGGTGGCCCGAATCGTATTGGTCAGGGTATTGAGTTTGACTACTGCTGCGTGCATGCCGCTATGGCGTTGCGCGACGCGGGTTACGAAACCATCATGGTTAACTGTAACCCTGAAACTGTTTCTACCGACTACGATTCATCCGATCGCCTGTACTTTGAACCCCTGACCTTTGAAGACGTTATGGAGGTTATAGATCTCGAAAAGCCTGATGGTGTGATTGTGCAATACGGTGGTCAGACACCGTTGAAGCTGGCTGAATCGCTGCAGGAGGCGGGTGCGCCGATTATCGGTACCAGCCCCGATTCTATCGACCTTGCAGAAGACCGCGAGCGTTTCCAGTTGTTGGTGAATCAACTCAAGCTGAAGCAGCCACCGAACGGCATTGCGCGCACGGTTAACGAATCGGCACGCATTGGCAGTGAGGTTGGCTATCCATTAGTGGTGAGACCTTCCTACGTGTTGGGTGGTCGTGCGATGGAAGTGGTGCACAACGAAGAAGATTTGCGTATCTACATGACCGAAGCGGTGCAGGTATCCAATGACAGCCCTGTATTGCTTGATCGCTTTTTAGACTTGGCCGTTGAAGTCGATGTCGATTGCGTTTGTGACGGTCAGGACGTGCTCATTGGCGGGATTATGGAGCATGTTGAGCAAGCAGGTGTTCACTCAGGTGATTCGGCTTGTTCGCTGCCGCCGCACACACTGAGCAAAGAGGTTCAGGTTGAGTTGGTGCGTCAGGTAGAAGAACTCGCTCGCGCATTGAAGGTCGTTGGCCTTATGAACACGCAGTTTGCCATTCAGAATGGTGTTGTGTATTTGCTCGAGGTAAACCCACGCGCATCGCGTTCAGTGCCTTTTGTGTCGAAGGCCACCAGTGTGCCGTTGGCAAAAATCGGCGCTATGTGTATGGCCGGAGTCAGCCTTAAAGAACAGGGGTATACGCAGCAGGTTGTGCCTGACTATTACTCGGTTAAGGCTTCTGTATTCCCGTTCAATAAGTTCCCCGCTTCTGACCCAATTCTTGGCCCGGAAATGAAATCCACCGGCGAAGTAATGGGCACTGGCGAGACGTTTGGCGAAGCCTATGCCAAGGCTCAGTTGGGGCAGGGGGTTAAATTACCTTCGCGAGGTACAGTGTTTATCTCAGTGCGTGATCGCGATAAGCCCAATGCAGTTAAGCTCGGCCGCTCCTTGCTTGAACGTGGTTTCCGCTTAATTGCCACCGACGGTACGGCTAAGTATCTGGTTGAGAACGGTCTTGCGTGCAAGCGTATTAACAAGGTGCGTGAAGGTCGCCCGCATGTTGTCGACATGATTAAGAATCAGGAAGTGGCTTTGATTGTGAATACCACAGAGGGCAAGAAAGCCATCCGTGAGTCGCGTGCGATTCGTAGCGCCGCTGTGCATAACGCAGTGACTTATTACACAACTACCTCTGCTGGTCTTGCGACTATTACTGCGCTCGATAACATTGCGGCCAATCAGGTAAACAGTTTGCAGGATCTTCACAAACGTATTGGCAGGCAGAAATCATCATGAGTAAGGTTCCATTGACGGTGGCAGGTGCTGAGAGAATGCGTGACGATTTGACCCGTTTGAAGGGCGAAGACCGTCCGCGCGTAATTGCAGCTATTGCTGAGGCTCGTGCTCATGGCGATCTGAAAGAAAACGCCGAGTATCACGCTGCGAAAGAACAACAGAGTTTTATTGAGGGCCGTATTAAAGATCTCGATGGCAAGTTGTCTAACGCCCAGATTATTGATGTCACCACCTTGGGTGAGCCTGAGAAAGTAGTCTTCGGTGCGACCGTGCGCTTGTTTGATGACAGCGCAGATGCCGAAGTTCAGTATAAGATTGTCGGCGAGGATGAGGCAGATATTACAGTTGGGTTACTGTCTATTTCATCACCGATTGCGCGCGGATTAATTGGCAAATGCCTTGATGATGAAGTGGTAGTAAAAACACCGGGCGGTGAGAAGATCTACGAAGTTATCGAGATACAATATATTTGATGTCGTGCTTCGGCGGCTGCCGTTCGGATCAGTGCGCGCTTGTTCTAAAACTAAGTTTTGGGTCTACGTCTTCGGCAGGGTGATTTTAGACTCTTTTTTGCTGCCTTTTTTCGGTGCCCGATACAGCGTAGCGATATTGCCCACCCGGCCGACCAATTCCGACTTGCTGGCTTTGCACAGCCGTTTAATTGCGGCATCACGTGCATCGCGTTCACCGGCATTTACTTTGACCTTCATTAACTCGTGATGCTCAATGGTGGAATCCAGTTCAGCAAGCAGCGAGGCAGTCACGCCTGCATTGCCGACCATAATTACGGGCTTCAAGTTGTGGGCGAGTTTCTTCAGGGCTTTTTTCTGTGTTTCGGTCAGGCTCATAGTGGGATCTGCTGCAGTAGGTTCGATGTGCGTGCCGGCCTCTCCGGTGCGTCATCGGGCGCGTAGGATACCCATCGTGCGGTCGAACTTCAAAGGTTACGTCACTGCAGTGACATTTATACCGCTGCCTCCGGGGTGGCTGGCTTAGAATAGATCAATGGCAAATAGTGGCAGCAGTGCACGCTGGCGACGGCGGCAGGAAACAGATATCTATGTGCAGCGGGCGCGCAGGGAAGGCTGGCGCTCGCGTGCGGTATACAAACTGGAAGAAATCCAGTTACGCCATAAACTGATGCGCCCCGGGGCTATCGTGGTTGATCTGGGTGCGGCGCCAGGCGGTTGGTGCCAGTATGCGCAACAATGCGTGGGAACCAACGGGCGAGTTATTGGTCTCGATATATTAGAGATGCCGCCGATAGAGGGGGTTGAGTTTATTCACGGTGATTTTACCGAGGACAAGGTGCTTGCGAGTTTGCAGCAATGCATAGGTAATCAGAAAGTTGACCTTGTTATGTCCGATTTGGCCCCCAATATAACGGGTACACGGTCGGTGGATCAGCCGCGCAGTATGTATCTCGTTGAAATATCGTTGGAGTTGGCTTACGAGGTTTTGCGGCCTGGTGGCCACTTTGTAACGAAGGTTTTTCACGGTGAAGGTTTTGATGATCTTGTTAAAGCTGTGAGATGTCGTTTTAAAAATGTGAAGGTCCGGAAACCGAAAGCGTCCAGACCAGACAGTCGTGAGACCTATCTTGTAGCTAGTGGCTACGGTTTGTAGTAGTGTCTTAAGCATGAAAGCCCCGCCTCATATAGAGGCAGCCGCATTAAAGAGTAGAGGAAATCTGTGAACGATCTCGCTAAAAACATTCTCCTTTGGGTAGTCATCGCTATCGTCCTGTTGACTGTGTTTCAGAGCTTTGGCCCGACGAACAGGCAAGAAAGCTCTCTTGATTACTCAACGTTTCTAGATATCGTGGAAACCGGTGGAGTGTCACAGGTGACCTTTGAAGGGCAGAACATTCAGGGTGTCCGCGCCAGCGGCGAACAGTTCGTTACCTACAGCCCAGAGACTGACAACACTGCGCTCATCGGCTTTCTCAAAGACAACAACGTGCGGTTCAGCGGCTCAGCGCCGAAGGGCCAGAACATTTTTGTCAGCCTGCTTATTAATTCTTTCCCCATCTTGTTGCTGATTGGTGTCTGGGTGTATTTCATGCGTCAGATGCAGGGCGGCGGCGGTGGTCGTGGCGCAATGTCTTTCGGTAAGAGCAAAGCCCGTTTGTTGGGTGAAGATCAGGTTAATGTCACCTTCGGTGATGTGGCCGGTATTGAAGAAGCAAAATCCGAACTGGTTGAGATTGTCGAGTTCCTTATGGATCCAGGCAAGTTTCAGCGCCTTGGCGGACAAATCCCGAAGGGTGTGCTGTTGGTTGGTTCGCCCGGTACCGGTAAAACCTTGTTGGCCCGCGCGATTGCCGGTGAAGCCAAGGTTCCGTTCTTTACTATTTCAGGTTCTGACTTCGTTGAGATGTTTGTCGGCGTAGGCGCATCCCGTGTCCGCGATATGTTTGAGCAGGCCAAGAAACATTCACCGTGCATTATCTTTATCGATGAAATTGATGCTGTTGGCCGGCACCGTGGTGCAGGTCTTGGCGGCGGACATGACGAGCGCGAACAGACACTGAACCAGTTGCTGGTTGAGATGGATGGCTTTGAAGGTAATGAGGGCGTGATTGTGGTGGCTGCCACCAATCGTCCTGACGTGCTTGATCCCGCGTTGCTGCGTCCCGGTCGCTTCGATCGCCAGGTTGTGGTGCCGTTGCCCGATGTACGGGGTCGTGAACAGATTCTTAAAGTTCACATGCGTAAAGTGCCTATCGACGATGATGTGCGCCCCGGCCTTATCGCACGCGGTACGCCCGGCTTCTCTGGTGCGGATCTTGCCAACCTGGTAAACGAAGCAGCATTGTTTGCTGCTCGCGGAAATCTACGCACTGTTCGGATGGAGCAGTTTGAACGCGCCAAAGACAAAATCATGATGGGCACTGAACGCAAATCTATGGTGATGAGTGAAGAAGAGAGGCTGCTGACGGCTTATCATGAAGCGGGGCATGCCGTTGTTGGACTTAATGTGCCCGACCATGACCCTGTTTATAAAGTGTCTATCATCCCGCGCGGACGCGCCTTGGGTGTCACAATGTTCCTGCCTGAGGAAGACCGCTACAGCCACAGCAAGCGTCGTCTGAACAGCCAGATTGCCAGCTTGTTTGGTGGTCGTATTGCCGAAGAGTTGGTCTTTGGTGCGGATGCGGTGACCACCGGAGCTTCAAATGACATCGAACGGGCTACCGACATCGCCCGCAGCATGGTGACGAAATGGGGTTTGTCCGACAAACTTGGCCCCTTGAGCTATAGCGAAGATGACGGCGAAGTATTTCTTGGTCGGCAGGTAACTCAGCATAAGCAGGTTTCAGATGAAACCGCTCACGTTATTGATGAAGAGATTCGTCTGCTTATCGAGACTAATTACGATGTGGCCACACAAATTCTGGAGGAGCATCGCCCTATACTTGATGCCATGGCCCAAGCACTGATGAAGTTCGAAACAATCGATCAGAAGCAGATCGCCGACGTTATGGCAGGCAAGCCACCACGTCCGCCTGAAGACTGGGGTAATAGCGGTGCTTCCGGCACCGGTGATACTGACGACTCTGCTTCAGCTGATGATAAGGCCGCAGGTGTTGGTGGTCCGGCCGAACTGCATTAATTGAGGTGTAACGATTTGCGGGTCCTACAGTGATTCTGCAGCTTGCCGGTAAGTCACTCGACCTCAGTCAACCACCTGTCTCTTATACACATCTCCGAGCCCACGAGACAAGAGGCAATCTC
>CAJXQV010000025.1 GCA_913058165.1 uncultured Chromatiales bacterium
AACTGAGCTACTTGGCCGAAATTTATGTGCAGCCGACTCCGAATGCAAATCTGCTGGTCTGTGCGATGACAGCGCGGCTATTAAAGCCGCAGCCCCTTACAGAGTCAAGGCTTTAGCGCCAATTATCGGTGCGCCAACGTCATTGGGGGGCGATTAAACCCATGCGGCCTTGCTAAGTGTCTATTTCGGCACGAATTCCGCAATCTGGGTGGGGCCGTCGCCGAAAAAGAACTTTTCCATCTCTTCTTCGAGATATTTGCGGGCTTTCGGTTCGATAGGCGTGAGGCGATACTCATTAATCAACATAGTCTGATGCTTAAGCCACTCCTGCCAAGCTTCCTGACAGACATTGTCATAAATGCGCTTGCCCAGATCACCGGGATACGGCACACGGGTGAGGCCCGGTGCTTCTTTATCGAGATACACACATTTCACAGTACGGGTCATGCAGGTTCTCCAAATGACTCAAGCAGTTTCTTAACCGGCGCGGCGAGTCCAACCTCGGCCGGCGCAGCCGTGTTATACCAGAGCCAGCGGTCAGCATCCATTACCTTCCCCGCTACCGAGCTCACAACCAGCTTTAACGGCTGCATATGAAAATCATAATGACTGAAACCGTGCTTCACCACCGCCCAAGTGCGCGACTGCTGAGCGACACCGCCGGTGAAATCGGCACACCAGCGCTCGGCCTCCGTAACAGACGCGAACTCCGGAAAACTGTACAAACCACCCCATATGCCCTGGGGAGGACGCTTCTCCAGCAACACGCAGCCTGCATCGTTAGTTAGCATTGCCAGCACCGCGTGTTTCTGCGGCTTATCACGCTTCGGTTTCTTGCCCGGGTAATCGTGCACAGCACCGGCGATAAATGCATCACACCCCAGGTGCAGCGGGCAGCTTTCACAACGCGGGTTGCGTCGACTGCACAATGACGCACCCAAATCCATAATGGCCTGCGTGTAGTTGTTTACCCTATGTTGCGGAGTACATGCATCCGCCAACGCCCACAAACGATTCGCCACTGCGGTATTCCCCGGCCAGCCACCGACAGCAAAAACTCTTGCCAACACCCGCTTCGCGTTGCCATCAAGTATCGAATAACGCTGATTGCTTGCGAGCGACAAAATAGCACCTGCCGTCGAACGCCCAATGCCCGGCAGCGCCAGCAGACCATCGAAGTTTTCGGGCAAAGCGCCTAACTCTGAGTGCGCCAATTGTGCCGCCTTGTGTAAATTGCGAGCGCGACTGTAGTAACCCAAGCCTGTCCAAAGATGCAGCACTTCGTCAATATCTGCAGCGGCCAGATCGGCAAGCGAAGGGAACCGCAGCATGAAGCGATCGTAATAGTTGAGTACCGTGGCAACCTGAGTTTGTTGCAACATGATTTCAGATACCCAAACCCGGTACGGCGTAGGCTCTCGCTGCCAGGGAAGGTCGTGACGACCATTAACATCCCACCAGCTTAATAATGTATCGGCGATATTCTCGGGTTTCACTGCAGGTGTCCTTGCATCGGAAGCCAACTGCGCTAGTTCGCCATCAGTTCAATTCGCTCGGCAGCTTTCAGGGCATCCTTCTGCAGAGAACGCCGAATTGCCCACACACCAACCACTGGAGGCACCCAAAAATCAAACTCCACTTCATGGGTGTAGCGCACCACACTGCCTTTATCGGCAACCTCGATCCACCATTGCTCAACACCGTATTTCACATCACTGAGATCGGGGTTGGCGGTGGCACGAATGTAATGCGGGGGTTCAAGATCAAGCACGACAACGCGGCCAACATTACGACAGAAGAATAAGACGCAACCTTGAATATTGCTGCGCACCTGAGGGCGACCATCGGCTGCCGAGTCTATATATGATGTATCACGATAGCGCTGCGACCAACCAGAAAAATTATTGTAGTCAACGAGTGCCGCATAAACCTCATCCGGCGTTGCCTGCACGGCAACGTCTGCAGCAACAAACACTCTTGCGCCCTCTTTGCTCACATCCATCGACAGCAATTCTGCTGCAACTGCCGGCGTTAGCAGCAGCGCAAAAAGAATAAGGGTAAAACAGCGCACTACTTCAGCAGGCCGCCTAAGCCTTTGCGGAGCATTTGTTTCCGCGCATCACGATCGCTCAGTGGTTTCTCGGACGTATTTGGGTCGGCAGTGGGGGCTGCGCCACCGTATTTTTTCAACAGTCGATCTTGGAGTTTTTTCGTCGCCAGGCCTGTAATGACTGAAGTCAGATCAATCGCAATGTCAGGGTCATCAGCCGCGCCACTAATGGTCACCGGCAAGGTCAATCCGTTTAACTCATCCAGATTAGAGCCATCGTCAAACTGAGGCGACCCGATCACTTTGGCATCCAGCTTATAGTTAATATCTAAGGTACTCAGATTGGTCTGCCCGACGCCATTCAAACGAATAAATGGCACCTGCATCGCTAAATCATTATTCCGCATAATGCCTTGAGTAATTACACCGCTGCCCTGCATCTTGCTGATGTCCGTTTTTGGATTCTGCGGTGCGGGAGGTAAAGAGTTTCCGCTTAGCCGGGCCTTCTGACTCCGCAGCTCATACCAGAAGTCGCGCCCCTGATACACGGCATCGGCCAGATTAAAACTTACATTACCGTTCAGGCCGGCAATGAGTGCCGACTCAGTATTACCCGTGCCGGTTGCCGCAAACTCAATATTAAGCAAGCCTTCGATATTGCTAACATCGTAGTTATCACGCAATAAACCACCTATCTTTACACCGGTGAGCTTTTCATTGAATGAAACCTTCGGCTGCTTCCCGCGCACATCGACACGTATATCTCCCGTGTAGGCACCTTCATATAAGCGCGCCATAAGCGGATTGATGCGCAAGCTGCCGCCCTGTGCCGCAACAGTCAAACTGACATCGCTAAGGCGGATATCCGAAAGCACAATATTGCTCACTTTGATACTCGCTTGGACATTCAGGTCGCGCAGCGTCTCGACCGGAATGAGCTCTTCCTCTGCTGCCGGATCCGATGAGCGCTGAGGGGCTGCAGTAGGTGACACCTGGGATTCAGGCTCGAGATAGCGGTCAAGATTAATCGTATCGATAGTCAGGTCGGCCAGTATCTGCTCGTTTTCAATACTGCCCAAACCAAGCTCGCCGCTAATGGTGGTGTCATCCAGATGAAGCACCATTTTGCTCAAGCCGGCGCGGTCGCCGCGAAATACCCAATCAGAACGAATATCCATAGCACTGAGTGCTTTAGGATCGGCAGTTTCCATCTCGGTATCGAGCAGCTTTAGCAGTTCCCGCGGAGAAAACACATCGGTCTCAAGGCTGCCGGCAAAGTTAACGCCGGCATTCGCTACAGAACCGCTGGCCTTGGCCCGCAATACGAACGGACCGGCTGCCAGATCAACAGTGAGGTCACGGGCCGACACATCCTCTTCGGCACCACCTACCAAAAGATGGGGCGCCAAAACAGTAATACTCGCTTCGCCACTTGGAAGGTCTTTACCTTGCAATAACAACTCAATCACGCTGCCACCAAGGTCGACAGTCAATGCAGATTGATCGATTGTCGGTTTTCCGGAAAAACTAAAGTCAGCATCAATACCTTCAGCCAGACCCGCTACAGCAAAGCCGGCAGTAAGATCGAATGGCTCATCAGCCACCACTGGTCCGGTCACAACATTCAAATCAGTAACCACAATATCGGTATCGGCGGTTTCATCCAGCCAGCGCAGGCGGCCCCCTATAAATCGCAAGCCTTCAACCGACAGCTCGTTCATGGTCACCGGCGCGGCATTCTCAGGAGCAGGCTCTGCTGCCTCGATAACATTCTCAGGAGTATCCGTAGAAAACTCCCAGTTCACTGAGCCATCACTCCGAGTGATTAAAGTGGCATCGAAGCCTACCAACACCACCTCGCCAATAACAATTTTCTGCCGCAGCAATAAAGGCAGCAATCCGATGCTCACTTGGGCGGAATCAATAGACAAAAATTTACGCGGCTCAAAGCCATCAGGATTACTTAGCTCAACCCGACCAAGCTCAATGGCACAACATGGAAAAACACTTAACGAGAGATCGCCCTCGATAGTCACTTCACGACCGGTGTTCGATTCGATTACAGCTTCAATATCGGCTTTGTAATCGTTCGGGTCGAAGTAAAACGTAATGGCAACACCCGCGGCCACAAGGAGCAGCGCGACAATACCAAGCAACCAGATAAGCGTACGGATTAATGTGTTCATGCTGCTATTAAACCACTGGATGCCATCCTTACACTAGCGACAGGCTGCGCTGAACCCAACTATCTTTAGAGCCTCGCATGACAAACGGCTTCAATGTTGTTGCCATCGGGGTCGATAACAAATGCGCCGTAGTAATTAGGGTGGTATTCGGGACGCAGTCCAGGCGGGCCATTAGACGTGCCACCGGCAGTCAATGCCGCCACATAGAAGCCATCTACCGCATCACGGGAAACCGCAGAAAAGGCAATATGCTGAGGGCTGGGCTGATTTTTTCCTGTGGGCGGTTCGAAGATACTGAACTCAGGTTTTCTGCCAAGCCCGAAACCCGCACCAACTTGGGACTGCGTTACCAGTTGGTAACCCAGACTCCGAAGTACGCTGGTATAAAAGCTCAGACTGCTGGCAAAGGAGCTCACCGGGATGCCGATGTGATCAAGGAGGGGAGGATGAGTCATCAGCGCCGCAGCTCTTTATGCCCCGATACAAAGAACAGCAAAGCGGTAATCGCCAGCAGCGGTTGCTGCAAATGCACATACGACACCCGTCTGAACAGCCACTCAATTGCTGCAACAAAACTGCCAATATAGGCTGTCATTATGACGCGGTTACCCCGTGCTTTCGAATCTGCCACTTGCGCCCCCTTATGCATAAGTTCAGCAGCAACAACAATACTATAAATACAGTATCGGAAATGGCGAAGGGCATCTGTCTATAGATTTCAGGGTAACTTAGCAGGGCTCTGTGGAGCTGCGCACAATAAACTCAGCACACTAAGCGGGGGAATGCCCTGATCTTGCAACCGGCTGTCGAGCTGCTCCAGGCGGGACACAGAAAAACCTATAATTTCGAGCGTCTCAAGCAACCGCGATAACAATCCGATCAACTCTGCATTGCTATCAGCGTATTGCCCTGCACCGGTAAAGGCGTTCTGAAGTCCCGAATGGGGGTCGAGAATATTGTCCGATACGAACTCGGCAATCAGCGCCACTGCGGCCCGCAGCTTTTCGGTGTCTGTTTGGAGATTATTCAAAGTAGCTTGAGCCATACGCTCTCGACCGGAGGGATCCGGTTAGATTTTCATCCCGGCTTTTTCGGGCAGGTCGCGCAGGTACTTATTCTGTTTGTCGACCAGAATAATTTTGGCATCCATAGGCTTATCACTTAACTGAAAGCCCATAATGACAATCTCTTCCCCTTGGCGAATATTGTGTGCGGCTGGGCCGTTCATGCAAATATCGCCGGAGCCACGCTCACCCTCAATAACGTAGGTTTCGAGGCGTGCGCCACTATTGCTGGCAATTAGAACGCGCTCGTTCAGCCACAAACCAACACGGTCCATAAGGTCACGATCAATCGTGATGCTGCCCACGTAATCAGGATCGGCCTGGGTCACGGTAGCTTTATGAATTTTTGAACTCAGTACCCAACGCACTGCTAGCTCTCCGTATAAAACGTTCTTTAAAATAAAAGGCGTCCAATGAAAATAGCCGCTGCAACCCGCTGAAAATAAGGCAATTGCGGAGGCACAAACTCTATGTCAGGACTTGAAGGGGCGCAATCGTACCAGAAATGAGCCGATATTCAGCCACCCTGAGGCGCTTTTTAACGCTTCAGACTGATATAGACAGCGATATGGCTAGTTTTCGCCAATTTACCTTACATAAAACTGCGCCCAATTAGCAGCAACGCCGCCAGAACCGCCAGCCCCAAAAGCAACCAGCGGATACCAACCTGATCAAGCCGGGTGGAAAGGTGTTGTGATGCAAAATAACCTGCCAGAAAACCCGGTATGAGCCAAAAAGCGGCCACCGCGTCTTGCAAATCAAACTGCCCCAATGCTGTGAGTATCAGCAGAATCAATGCCGAGGCACTGGTATACAGCAGCGCGAGGGTTGCACGAATCATCGGCCCGCCAGCCCGCTGGTAAAGAATAGCCAATACCGGTGCCCCAATACCCGTGCTGGCACCCATCGCGCCCGCCGTCATCCCGGCCAACAGACCGCTGGTGCGCGTCAACGGCACACGCAGCGAGAGAGCGGTGAGAATCACGCCCAACAGAATCACAATGCCGAACACAATGCCCAGCTTATCGAGACTCACGCCATGCAGCACCAACGCACCAATAATGGCCCCAGGCACGATGCCGCAGAGAATGGCACCAACGTTTTTGTAATCAATATGCGCCCTACCCCGATAGGTCATAAGTCCGGATAAAGACATACTCGCCAGCACCATGGGGCCGGGCAGCAAGCTGATGTCGATAAGGGCAATAATAGGCACAACCAAAAACCCGGTGCCCATACCGGTTAATGTTTGAATCACCGAGCCGGCACCAATGACCAGTGCGGCGTAAAAGAAGTCGAGCCATTCCATTGTGAAGATTCTTTAGCTAGTTGAGCAGCGCAGGGCTAGGTCTGGCCAAAAGATTCGCCATCACGCAAATACTCAAGTTCTGAGTTGGTCGATGCACGGCCTAAAATAGGGTTGCGATGGGGGAAACGGTCGAAGCGTTGAATCAGGTTGCAGTGCAGCTGAGCAAAGTCGAGGCACCCCGCCAACAGTTGCTGCCATTCAGCTGGAGCGCCGGCTGCCAGCTGCTGATACAAAGCCACGCCCTCGAGCTGGCGTTTCGCATCTTCAACATGCTGATACGGCATCAAAAAGAACATCTGCTCAACAGGTGATAACTCCTGCAAAAAGCCCATACGCTGGCCAATAACAGTTAAGCCGAAGGCCAGCGCATCATGCGTGAATGCGGCTGGAGTACCGCGGCAAACATTACGCGGGAACTGATCCAGCACCAGAATCAGCGCCAGACATCCCGATGGCGTTGCCGCCCACTCAGCGTAATCACCACCCGCAGCAGGATCAATTGCTTCTCCAAACTGCGATTTAATGCTCGCATCGGTATCGGCATTTGCACTAAACCAGAAATCCATGCGCGCAGCCGCGGCACCGGCATCGTGCTGGCTGCCGGCAAACCAAAACTCAAGGACTTCTGTGGGCTGCATGATGATTGCAATCTCATTCTGAAAATTGACTCCACAATACGGGAATCAATCACAGGTGTAACTAGTCATTCACAGAATGATCGAAGCTACCATGCTCCAGGAAATAGCGGACCTGATACTGAGCAGGAGGAGCGCCGGTAATCCAGGTGTGGGTGTGACGGAGCACAATGAAATCGGTCATACCATCCAGGTGGGTCCGCGCCACTGCGACCTTGCCGTCGTCATCGCCGGGAATTATTGCGGAGTAGATGGGATTAAAACTTTTGCTGCCGGCAATGACACCGGTTTCAACAGGTATAGGGCCGAGTGTGTTCGGCAAACTTGCAAGATCAGTGCCCAACTGCAACCCAGCCGGACCATTAAGCAGGTAAAACCCGCGCACGCCGCCCAGCTTATCGACCAGTTCACTGCCTTGATTAGGCGGCACCAACATAACCACCCTGCCCACACGCGAATGGTCGTTATTTGCCAGCCAGTAGCGCACCAGGATGCCGCCAATTGAATGGGTAACAAAATGCACTGTGCTATCAGCAGCACAGGATTCAATAGCCATCGGGATATAACGGTCGGCAAGCTCTTCCACCGGGAAGTTGGTGGATGGGTAATCGACATTCACAGTCTGGTAACCAGCCTGGGTAAGTTCCTCAGCGAGCTCCCGCATTGATCCATCGCTGCGGGCAAGCCCATGCAACAGCACCACGCAATCGGCGGCCTGAAGCGTGCCCGCCAGAAGCAGTAACGCAATAAAGAGGCCTTCTCGCCCAACTGATAAAGGCAAACACCGGAGACAAAAAGAAATGCGCTTAACTATCAATTAACGTTCAACAAAACAATTGTTCGAAAACATCGCGATTTGATCGTCGCTCCACCCGCTCTTGTCATTATGTGCAACACGCTCGCACCATTCGTAACTGCCGACCTTTGGGTCGCAAGCACTTATGAAAACAGATACCAGCAACAGCAAGAAAACTTTCAACATAATTAATAAGACTCTTCAATCATTCACACTAAAAAAGATAGTACAGCGTAAAGCCCGGAAACTCCTTTAATAGAAAATCCCATTCGCCACTCTCTGAACAACTAACTCGAAAAGCACGGCCGTGAACAAAATGCCGAAGCAATTGCTTACCAAGGCCCACAGTACTCATAAAACCAAGAAAGTTAAGTCAGCCGCATCACAATAAACCAGCCCAACATCGTAAATGCCAGTGATAACTTAATTGCGGTACCCAGCAGCAGGCCAATGGTTGCCCCCCAGCCAGCCCGGCCAGCAGCGCGCAGCTCGGGGTTAACCGTAAGCTCGCCCAACACAGCGCCGATGAACGGACCCAGTAGAAGACCCGGAATGCCAAAGAAAATGCCCACCAAGGCTCCGGCTGTTGCACCCACCATCGATCGGACCGATGCACCATAGCGTCGCGCACCAAACGCACCGGCAGCAATATCAACCGCATAAGTAAGCAGTGCAAGTAACGCAAGAACAACGATGGTGCCGGTGCCCGCGTACACAAAATCTTCTGCCCAGGCCGCAAGCACCAATCCACCGAACAACAGCGGTGCGCCCGGGAAAATCGGCAAAACCAACCCTGCGAAGCCTGCAACAATCAGCATTGCAGCAGGTATTAGCAGCAGCAACTGGTACGTCATCTGCAACGCGATACGTTAAAGGTCCGTGAACAGCGCAACAAGGAGGGCACAATTAGCTGCTTTTATTGCCAGGTCCGAAGAAGAACCAGATGATCAAGCCGAGCACCGGCAGCAGTATCACCGCCACGATCCATGCCGCTTTGACGCCAACGCCAGCACCGCTTTGAAAAATCTTTAAAATGGCATAGATATCGGCAAATAAAATAAGTACCCCAAGTATTCCCTGAACCTCCATAACCTAGCTCCTATTATTAATAGATCTAATGACAATACACATTATCAACTGCCGGAGCGCGACTCAATAAGCAGCAGTTTTTCGTGGCGGCTTAACTGCTTTAGCGCATGTTCTCGGCACGATGCGCTGGAACGGTCCGCTGCCGACTCTTGGTAAACCAACACCACCGGCACGCGGCTGCGGGTATATCGGGCACCCTTGCCGGCATTATGGGCGGCGATTCTTGCCGGCACATCGATAGCAATGCCTGTGTACAGGCTATCATCCGCACAACGCGCCATATACACATGCCAATCCGGCCTGATTTCCTCAGTCACACTCAATACTCCGACAGCTCTTGTGTATAGTAGCCAACCCTTAGCCAACATCCACAGATAAAGTACTCCCATGACGCTGGTTCGGTTTGATGAAGTCTCCCTTGAATTTGGTGATCAGCCACTGTTGGATGCGGCATCCTTTGCCATAGAGCCTCGCGAGCGCGTCTGTTTAATCGGCCGCAACGGCGCTGGCAAGACATCTATGCTGAAGCTCATTAGCGGCGAGCTGCAACCCGATGCAGGTCTGGTTCAACACTCCAGCAATCTGCGCATCAGCCAGCTCGCACAAGCCATGCCCGATGCCGAACCCCGCACCGTGCGCGATGTCGTGCGCAGTGGGCTGGAGGAAGCAGAAACTCTGTTGGCCGAATACGACCGGCTGCTGAATGTGAAACCCACCAATGCAAGTATGCGGGAGCTCGAAGACATTCAGCACCGTATTGATGCGCAGAATGCCTGGAATATTGAGCAACGGGTGGAAACAGTCATTACAGAGCTTAGCCTGCCGGCCGATAAATTTATGTCGGAGCTCTCGGGTGGCTGGCGCCGTCGCGTGGCTCTCGGCAAGGCTTTAATAAGCCAACCCGAACTTTTACTGCTCGATGAACCAACCAACCATCTCGATATAGCAACCATCAACTGGCTTGAACATACGGTCAGGGGTTTTCGCGGCAGTGTACCTGTCTCTTATACACATCTCCGAGCCCACGAGACAAGAGGCAATCTCGT
>CAJXQV010000026.1 GCA_913058165.1 uncultured Chromatiales bacterium
TACACAGAGTAGATCGTCGGCAGCGTCAGATGTGTATAAGAGACAGACCCACAATGGCTCCCACTCGCCCTGCACCAAACCACGATCATGACCCACTTTGACACGCAAGGCTGCCAGCGCATCGTTCACAATTTTGGCTTTGTCGGCGCCAAAGAACACGATGTCACCAGCGGCCAGATCTAAGCGATCAATAATGCCCTGCACTGTGGTGTCGGGCATAAACTTCAAAATAGGTGACTGCAGACCTTCGCGCCCCTGCGCCGGATCATTAACCTTAATGTAAGCCAGACCACGGGCACCATAACGACTGACGAACTCGGTGTAGATATCAATTTCTTTACGGCTGATGTTGCCACCACCGGGAACTTTCAGCGCCGCAACGCGGCCTTCAGGGTCTGCCGCAGGACCGGCGAAAACCTTAAACTCAACCCCTTCCATCAGATCGGCCACATCCACCAATTCCAGAGGAATACGCAGATCAGGACGATCGATACCGAAGCGTCGTATAGCTTCAGCGTAGGTCATGCGAGGCAATGGATTCGGAAAATCGACATCCAGAACTTCCTTAAACAATTTCCGAATCAGACCCTCCATAATGGTCATGATTTGATCTTCATCCATGAACGACATTTCGACATCGAGCTGAGTGAATTCAGGCTGACGATCGGCACGCAGGTCTTCATCGCGGAAACAACGGGCGATTTGATAGTAGCGATCCATACCGGACATCATCAGCAGCTGCTTAAACAACTGTGGCGATTGCGGCAGCGCGAAGAACTCACCCTGATGGGTGCGGCTGGGAACGATGTAATCGCGTGCACCTTCGGGTGTAGCGCGGGTAAGAATCGGTGTTTCGATATCCAGGAAGCCATTGGCATCCATGTACGACCGAAGAATACTGCTGATCCGTGCACGGGTCCGCATACGCTTGGCCATATCGTCACGACGCAAATCGAGATAACGATATTTCAAACGCATATCTTCGTTAACGTCATCGTCGTGATGGAACGGCGGAGTTTCAGATGTATTGAGTATAGTGAGACCGGTGCACAGCATCTCGACTTCACCGCTGGGCATATTCGGGTTCACGGTGCCTTCGGGGCGGGAGCGAACTTTGCCGGTAATACTTAGAACATATTCGCTGCGAATGCGTTCGGCCATGGCAAACAATTCAGGCTCATCGGGATCACAAACCACCTGCAACACACCGTCGCGGTCACGCAGGTCAATAAAAATGACCCCGCCGTGATCGCGTCTGCGATGAACCCAACCAGCAACCTGTACTTCCTCACCAATCAGCGAGGCATTCACTTCACCACAATAATGTGTACGCATGAGACTCTGTCAGCCCTGAATCAGACCGGAAAACCCGGTCAAGACCGGCCAATCGACCTGTCAAAAAAAGAAAACTGCAGCCGGAACGGCCGCTTAAGTGCCAAAAACCTCTGGCGGGCGGGAATGTTAAGACTGCGGAGGGGCTTTCGCAAGGGCGGCAGGACTTTGTTTGCCTTTGCCCTGCCAAGCAGGCACCACAACACCCAACGAAACGATCATCTGTAAGGCCTCCTCAATTTCCATATCGAGCTCAATAACTTCGCTCTTCGGAACCATAAGAATCAAACCTGACGTGGGGTTCGGCGTGGTCGGGATAAACACACAGACCACATCCTCGCCGGTTTTAGCCTGAACCTCGCCCAAATTCGACGATGTTTGAAAACAAAGGCTGTAAAGCCCCTTGCGCGGATACTCAATAAGCATGACGCGATTAAACGACTGAGTGTTATCGGTAAACACAATCTCCGCAAACTGCTTGGCTGCAGAATAAATTGAGCGCACGAGAGGAATCCGCTTGAGCACAGATTCCCAAAAATACACCAGTTTACGTCCCAGAATATTGGCCACCAGAATGCCGGTAACCAGCAGAACCAGCAGGGAAAGGAGAATGCCCAGGCCAGGAATCCGAAAACCAAGCAATGTCTCGGGCCGATAAGCCATCGGGAGCAATAGCAAGGTCTGGTCCATCAGATCGACCAGAATTTTTAGCAGGATAATGGTGACGCCTAATGGCACCCAAACCAGTAAGCCGGCAACCAAAAATGTACGTACGCGCTTCATGAGACACCAATAATTGCTTATGAACAGAAAACTATCCTGTCCGAAGCCAAAGGAAATAACAAGCTAACAATGCTCCCGGGATGCGGCAGCCAAGGTGCTAAAGAGATGCGGCGCCTACTCGCTACCGCTGGCCTTCTTCGTATCGCTACTGTCGGCCTTCTTCGTATCGCTGCTGCCCTCGGCAATATTGCGCTTACTGCCGGTTTTGAAATCGGTCTCATACCAGCCCGCGCCCTTCAGGCGGAACTTCGGTGCAGATACCAGCTTCTTTAGCTGACCTTCTTTGCATTCAGGGCAGTCTTTCAGCGGATCATCACTGATTTTTTGCAGCTCATCGAAAATGTGCTTACAGCTACCGCACTGATATTCATATATAGGCATTTCTAACTCCAGAACACCGCACGCCGCTCAACAACGACCTGCGGGCGACACTTGTAGTGTCTTCAACGCCAAAAATCAAGGGTTCTCGCTTTGGTGCAATCCGCTTCACGGGGGCGGCCGACCCGGTGAAGCGGCTAATAGCTACTATTTGCTGAACTTCAAGTTTGGCTCGCCGGCATCCACGGTAATGGTGTCACCCGGCCCGAACTCGCCGGTCAGGATCTGTTGCGCAAGCGTATTCTCCAACCTTTGCTGCAAAGCCCGCTTCAGCGGTCGTGCACCGTAGACCGGGTCAAACCCTGCCTCAGCCAACTGATCCAGCGCTGCATCGGTTAATGACAGCCTCATATCTCTATCGGCAAGGCGTTTCTGCAACCCGGCCAACTGAATGGTGACAATCTCACGGATTTCACTCAGCACTAACGGATGAAACACTACCAGGTCATCAATACGGTTAATGAACTCCGGCCGGAAGTGTTCGCCGACAACGTCCATTACCGCAGCTTTCATCGCCGCGTAATTATCTTCGCCAGCCAGCGCCTGAATCTGTTGTGAACCCAGGTTAGATGTCATCACCACAATGGTATTGCGGAAATCCACAGTTCGGCCGTGACCGTCGGTCAGGCGGCCATCATCCAGCACCTGCAGCAAAATATTAAACACATCCGGATGGGCCTTCTCCACCTCATCCAGCAATACCACAGAATAAGGCTTGCGGCGCACAGCTTCGGTCAGATATCCACCCTCTTCATAACCGACATAGCCCGGAGGTGCACCAATCAGCCGCGCCACCGAATGCTTCTCCATGAACTCCGACATATCGATACGCACCAGCGCATCTTCACTATCAAACAGGAAATGCGCCAGCGCACGAGTCAACTCCGTCTTACCCACACCCGTCGGGCCTAAAAACAAAAATGATCCGTTCGGGCGCTTCGGGTCAGAGAGACCGGCGCGTGATCGACGAATCGCATTTGAGATGGCCGTGATCGCTTCGTTCTGGCCAACCACCCGCTGATGGATTTCATCTTCCATCCGCAGCAGACGCTCGCGCTCGCCTTCAAGCATGCGACTCACCGGCACGCCGGTCCATTTCGAAACAATCTCGGCCACTTCCTCCTCAGTCACACGGTTACGCAACAAAGTAGGCTCGGGCTGTTCTGCCTGACCGGCACCGATCAGGGCCTGCTCCAACTCAGGAATTCTGCCGTACTGAAGTTCTGATACGCGCTGCAGGTCCTGCGCTCGCATGGCTGTGTCCAACTCCACTCGAGCCCGTTCCAACTCCTCTTTGATGTGCGTAGAGCCCTGCACAGCCGCCTTCTCGGCCTTCCAGGTTTCTTCGAAATCGGAATACTCTTTTTCAAAGCCACTCAACTGGGCTTCCAAACTGCCACGACGTTTCTTGGAGGCGTCGTCATCTTCTTTTTTCAGCGCCTCACGTTCGATCTTGAGCTGAATAATTCGCCGCTCCAAGCGATCCATAACCTCAGGCTTGGAATCAATCTCCATCCGGATAAGCGAAGCGGCCTCATCAATAAGATCAATGGCTTTGTCCGGCAATTGCCGGTCGGTTATATAGCGGTGCGATAAGGTCGCCGCGCTGACAATAGCCGGGTCGGTGATCTCAACACCATGATGCACTTCGTAACGCTCTTTCAGCCCGCGCAAAATAGCAATCGTGTCTTCGACCGTTGGCTCATCAATAACGACCTTCTGGAAACGTCGCTCCAGCGCCGCATCTTTCTCTATGTACTGACGGTACTCATCAAGCGTGGTAGCACCCACACAATGCAGCTCACCACGGGCCAGCGCAGGCTTCAACATGTTGCCGGCATCCATTGATCCCTCGGCTTTACCTGCACCGACCATAGTGTGCA
Organism: uncultured Chromatiales bacterium; assembly: GCA_913058165.1. Classification (GTDB taxonomy): domain Bacteria; phylum Pseudomonadota; class Gammaproteobacteria; order Steroidobacterales; genus JABIQA01. The sequence continues at coordinate 4,377 of CAJXQV010000026.1, forward strand.
GTTCATCAATAAACAAAATGACCTGACCTTCCTGTTTAGCGAGATCATTGAGTACTGATTTAAGACGTTCCTCAAATTCGCCGCGGTATTTCGCGCCCGCGATGAGCGCACCCATATCGAGTGATAGTACGCGCTTGCCCTTAACGCCCTCCGGGACCTCACCATTCACAATGCGCTGAGCCAGACCTTCAACAATTGCCGTCTTACCGACACCCGGCTCACCAATAAGCACCGGGTTATTCTTGGTCCGACGCTGCAGAATCTGGATAGTGCGACGCACCTCATCATCGCGGCCGATAATGGGGTCAATCTTGCCCTGCTCGGCACGTTCGGTAAGATCGATGGTGTATTTTTCCAACGCTTGGCGTGATTCCTCAGCATTCGGATCATCCACCGACTGCCCGCCACGCAACTCGTCAATCGCTTTCTCAAGCGCGCCGCGCACCACGCCGGCATCGCGCAATGCTTGTCCGGGTATGCCTTTGTCATCGCAGGCTGCCAGGACAAATAATTCACTCGAAATATATTGATCGCGACGCTCCTGTGCGAGCTTGTCGGTAACATTCAGTAACTTGCCCAGTTCATTCGACAAATGCACCTCACCAGCGGAACCCTTAACCCGTGGCAACCGATCAATAGCCTCGCCAAGTTTTGAGCGCAGCACATTACCCCGCGCGCCGGCCTTAGTGAGTAAGTGACGCACGCTACCGCCCTGCTGATCGAGCAGCGCAACCAGTAAATGTATCGGCTCAATAAACTGATTGTCGCGACCAACCGCCAGCGACTGAGCATCGGCCATAGCCATTTGAAACTTACTTGTTAATTTGTCCATCCGCATCAGACTGATCTCACATGCTATTTATTAGGCATAACTAATATATAAGGGCTTATTCAACATCTTCAAGGCTTTGAATGCTTTCTTCAACAGGGTCTTCCAGCCAGATTAATGATGCCTGTCGGCCGGTAATCCCACTGCGCCGGAAGGAGTAAAAACGCTCATCAGAAAAGGTGCAGAAATCACCACCGAAAACCCCGTTAACCCCGGCGGCAATCAGACCGACCCTGGCCGCCGCGTAAAGATTGAAATGCCAGTGCCCCGGGCGAGAGAATTGAAAAGCATCGACGTAGTCGATAGCCGGAGTATTTAAACGTAAAAATTGATCGCGGACCTTATCATCGACTTCGTAGCTTTCCGGCCCGATTGCGGGGCCCAGCCAGACCAAGACGTCATCACCTCCGAACTGCTGCAGCGCTTGCACTATGACTCCTGCCACAATACCTCGCCAACCGGCATGCACTGCCGCCACTTTAGTGCCGACAGTATTACAGATGAGTAATGGCAAACAATCGGCCGTCATCACCGCGCAAACCTGACCGGGTGCCGAACTAAATGCAGCATCGGCTGCGGGAGTGACGGAGGTATTTGCAATATCCACCACAGCTTTGCCATGAACCTGATTCAACCATACCGGGTCTGCTGGCAGACCTGCGACTGTTACGAGTTGCCGGCGATTTGCCTGCACTGCAGCCGGGCGGTCATCAACATGCGAACCCAGGTTTAGTCCAGCCCAAACACCGGTACTTACACCGCCGTTGCAGGTAGTCGAAAGCGCCTTAACAACCGCAGGTGCCGGCCAGTCAGGGTAAATAAATTCGGCAGTATCCGTATTGCTGTTCATGGCTTACCACGGTTTAAAAAACAGACCAAAAGGCCTCGCGCAGACACATCACCTAGCTGCGATCAGGAATCTCAGGCCAGGCCATTGCATCAAACTCAGCGGCGGTGTGTTCACCATCTGAAATCACACCCAACAGTTCCAATAAATCATTGGGCAATTGTGATTGCAATTCCATAGGCTCACCACTTATAGGATGCGCCAAAGCAAGACGACTGGCATGCAAAGCCTGCCGTTTAAAGCCGCGCAACATTGCCTGCAAATCTTCACTCGCACCGGAGGGCATTACCAATCGACCACTGTATTGCGGGTCGCCTACCAGCGGGTGACGCTTGTGCGCCATATGCACTCGAATTTGATGGGTCCGACCGGTTTCCAGACGACAGGCTATAAACGTAAACCGTTCGAAGCGCGTTAACACCCGATAATGGGTCACCGCTGGGCGACCACTGTGGTGCACCGACATTTTTGTGCGTTGCGTCGGATGACGTCCGATGGGCGCATCCACGACACCCCCGGCAGTCAATCGTCCGGCACAAACCGCGCGATACTCTCGCGAGACTTCACGGGCCTCCAGCGCACGCACCAATTGAGTGTGCGCCTCAAGAGTGCGGGCAATCATCAGCAAGCCGCTGGTGTCTTTATCGAGCCGATGAATTAAGCCTGCTCGTGGCAACGCGGCTAATGCGGGGTCGTAGGCCAGCAAGCCGTTCACTAAAGTACCCGTGGTATTGCCTGCGCCCGGGTGGACCACCAGACCCGCAGGCTTGTTCAAGACGAGCATATGCGCATCTTCATACACAAAGCTCAGTTCCATCGGTTCCGGAGCGGCCTCGGTTACCTCTGTGGCTTCAGCCAGCAAAGAAAGCGTCTGACCTGCCCGAACAGACTTCCGTGGCGCAACCTGCGCGCCATCCAGTGTCGCACTGCCATCCAGCACCCAGGCTTTCAGCCGCGAACGCGAGAACTCCGGAAATAGCTTTGCAAGGACGCTGTCGAACCGGGCACCATTAAGTTCTTCGGGCACTTCGACGGTGCGGGGTTGATCGCTCATATATTTGTTCCACAGGCTGTAAAAGGCATGAATGCCTAGAGGGCTAACAGTTTACGGTATACTGCGCCAATTCGCGCATTAGCCGGGATGATGTCTGTCTGCAGGCTCCAAACCCGTCACTCAGCGCAGGGCAAATTACTAACGGATTTCACCATGCATCGCCTCGTTCTACCCCTAATGCTAATGCTCACAGCAACCCTGGTCGTCAGCGGCTGCAGCAACAAAAAGAACAATCGCGACATGCGATCTGACGCCCCCAAGCTTATGCAAAAAGGCAATAAATCGCTTAAGGCTGGCAACTGGTCACCGGCGATTAGAGCCTATGAAACGTTGGAGGCCCGATACCCGTTTTCCAATGAAACTAAACAGGCCCAGCTCAATCTGATCTATGCCTATTACTCCAATGCCCAGCCCGAAGCAGCCATTGAAGCCACCGAACAATTCGAGCGAGAAAACCCGACACATCCGCGTATGGATTACGCGTTGTACATGCGTGGTTTGGCGCAATTCAGCGGCGAAAAAGGTCTGAGCCACAAATGGTTCCGGGTGGATATCAGCAAGCGTCCGCCGGTAGGTTTGCTGGCTTCGTTCTCTGCATTCCGCCAGTTAGTGCGTCGGTTCCCCGAGAGTGAGTACGCGGCTGATGCGCGACAAAGAATGATTTTTCTGCGCAATCGTTTGGCGGAGCACCAAAACCACATTGCCTTTTATTACTACAATCGCGGTGCCTATATCGCCGCATTGAATCGATCCAACCTGGCGCTGATTAAATACGACGGAGCACCGGACCTTGAAGAATCGATGGTCCTTATCGTGAACTCTTACCGCAAATTGGGTATGCAGGACCTGGCCACAGATGCCGAAAAGGTTTTGCGGGCAAACTACGGCGATGTGCAACTCTCAGAGCCAAAAATCCACTGGTATGAATTCTGGAAATAAAGCCCCAAGGGCTTAGTGCTTGCGACCGTAACCCGAGGTAATTGGGTAACGCCAATCGCGGCCAAATGCCCGGCCACTAATACGCACACCCGGTGGTGACTGCCGGCGCTTGTACTCGTTACGCCGCACCATAGACAAAATCTCGCCTACGATTTTACGATCAAAACCACGCGCGGCGATCTCATCCACCGAACAATTTTCAATTATCAGCGCATCCAGTATTGCATCGAGTGTTGCGTAGTCAGGCAATGAATCGCTGTCTTTCTGATCAGGCCTCAATTCGGCCGAAGGTGCACGGCTAATAACCCGCTCCGGAATGACCGGCGAAAGGGTGTTGCGGTGACGAGCCAGTTCGTAAACCTGAGTCTTGGTGCAATCTTTAATTGGTGCAAAACCGCCAGCCATATCACCATACAAAGTGGCATAACCCACAGCCATCTCACTCTTGTTACCGGTAGTCAGCACCATTCGCTGGGTCTTATTGGAAATAGCCATCAACAAAATACCGCGACTTCGCGCCTGAATATTTTCTTCGGTAGCGTCTTCACTAAGCCCTGCAAAAATTTCCTTCAATTGATTATTGGTCGCAGTAACCATCGGCTCAATCGGGATCTCATGGTACACAATGCCGAGAGTTTCAGCCTGCTTGCGCGCATCTTCAATGCTCATGCCTGAGGTATAGCGATACGGCATCATCACCACCTGCACCGCATCGGCACCGAGCGCGTCAACAGCAATGGCCAGACATAGAGCCGAGTCAATGCCGCCAGATAAGCCCAGCACAACACCATCAAAGCCATTCTTACGCACGTAGTCGCGCACGCCCAACACAATAGCCGCGTAAACGCGGGCATCCGAGTCTTGCAGGGGCGTTATATCGGCATCATTGATCTGCGGCGATGCGGAAATATCCAAGCTCAGGGTAAATATGCCATCAACAAATGATGGCGCGCGCATGCCCAACGAACCGTCACGATTGATGGCAAATGAACCACCATCGAATACCAACTCGTCCTGACCGCCAACCATGTTCTGATAAATAAAAGGCACTTCCAGTTCACGCGCACGATCAGCCACAAGACCTTCGCGATGTAGTTGCTTACTGCCCTCATAAGGAGAGCCATTCAGCACGACGCAAACTTCGGCACCTGCAGAAACACTCGCAGCCGCCGCATCTGGCGTCCAGATATCTTCACAAACCAGAATGCCGACCTGTGTACCGCCAACGTTAATAACTAATGGCGCGGTGCCGGCTTTAAAATAACGCTGCTCATCAAATACGCTGTAGTTAGGTAATAACCACTTGCGATAGTTTGCCTGCAATGCCCCATCGGCAAGCACAGCCGCGGCGTTATGCAAACACTCTCCGGCGTATTCCGGATAACCCACTAACGCGGTAATTCCGGTGGCAGCTGCAGTTACCTGGGCCATGGCGTCATCGAGCTGATAGCGCAGACCCTGATGAAATAGCAGATCCTCCGGGGGGTAGCCGGATAAAGCCAGCTCCTGAAACACAATTAAATCCACACCGTGAGTGTCACGGGCGGATTCAATGGCGGCAATAATCTGCCTGGCATTGCCCGGAACATCACCGACTAAGGTGTTGATTTGGGCCAGGGCTATTTTAAGTTTTGCCATAACTCACTCCGAATGGAGCAACAGTAATCAGCTGCCCAATAGTTCCAGCATGGCACTGCCAAGCTCGGCAGGCGACTTCACAGTTCTTACGCCGGCAGCTTCCAGAGCCGCATACTTCGCAGCTGCCGTACCCTCACCGCCGGAAACAATCGCACCGGCATGACCCATGCGTTTGCCCTTAGGCGCGGTCACACCAGCGATGTAACCGACAACTGGCTTCGTAACATAGTCTTTAATGTAACGAGCTGCAGCTTCTTCGTCGGTGCCGCCGATTTCACCAACCATAATAATGCCTTCCGTTGCCGGATCTTTCTCGAACAGTTCGAGGCAATCGATAAAGTTCATGCCACGTATCGGATCCCCGCCAATACCAACGCAGCTGGTCTGACCGAGGCCATTGTTGGTGGTCTGATAAACCTGTCTCTTATACACATCTCCGAGCCCACGAGACAAGAGGCAATCTC
>CAJXQV010000027.1 GCA_913058165.1 uncultured Chromatiales bacterium
ACAGAGTAGATCGTCGGCAGCGTCAGATGTGTATAAGAGACAGGAGATGTTCAACCTGCACATCCGGAAACTCGCGTGGCATTAACTCGGTGACTACTTCACGCCAAAGGCGCGAGGTTTCTAAGACATTTGATTTGTCGACGGAGGTGACTTTGCCGCGACGCTGTTGAGCCATTTGCCCGGCAATACGCAATACGCGTTCAATCTCACTGCGCGTGTAGGTGCAGACATCTGTAGCACTGTCTTTGGTACGTTCCTTTTTGCCAAAGTAAATGCCGCCGGTGAGTTCGCGCACGACAATCATGTCGACCCCTTCGAGAAGTTCAGCACGGATAGGTGAGGCGCCGGCAAGAACTTTATTCACGGCCACCGGACGAATGTTTGCGAACACATTCAATACCGCGCGAAGCCGGAGCAGGCCACGTTCGGGGCGTGATTCGGTAGGTACGTTATCCCACTTCGGGCCACCGACCGCACCAAGCAAAACTGCTGCGGCATCTTCACAGACAGCCGCTGTGCTGGCAGGGAACGGGTCGTTCTCAGCATCAAGCGCCACGCCGCCGATTAGGCCTTCCGGCATGTCGAACTCGTGACCGAACTTAGCCGCTATGGCATTGAGTACTTTTACCGCTTCGGCAGTAACTTCCGGACCGATTCCATCGCCTGGGAGAATAGCTATTGTTGCTTTCATGGCTGCCACGAGCGGTTGCTTTCAAACCGTCCAATGTTGTCGATGTTCTGCATAAGGTAGCCCGTTTGATCGATACCTTCGAGAATGCAATGACGGGCAAAGTTATCGATAGGAAAGGTAACCGCTTTACCTGTCGGCAGTCGCAGTTCGCGCGCCTCAAGGTCGACGGTTACTTCCGCACCTGGGTTGGCCAGCAACCATTGGTGAGTATCATTATCAACAATGACAGGCACTAAACCATTTTTAAGTGAGTTATTGCGAAAAATATCCGCGATCTCACTGCTGATTACCGCACGTATGCCGAAATCAAAAAGAGACCAGGGCGCATGCTCGCGTGATGAGCCACAACCGAAGTTGCGACCGGCTACAAGGAATTTGCAATCAGCAATGTCGGGCGCGTTCAGTGGGAAATCTTTAATAGCGTTTCCCTGTGCGTCGAAACGCCAGTCGGCAAAAAGTGCTTTACCGATGCCATCGCGCGTTGTGGTGGTAAGGAACCGTGCCGGAATGATCTGGTCAGTGTCGACGTCATCAATTGGTAATACGGTTGTTTTGGAGGTGAGTTGCGTTAACTGTTCCATGATATACGGGGTCCTAAATATAGTCGCGCGGATCGGCAATTACGCCGGCTATGGCTGATGCTGTTGCCGTCTCAGGGCTGGCCAGGACGGTACGACCGCCGGGCCCCTGGCGGCCTTCGAAGTTACGGTTGCTGGTGCTGACACACAACTGGCCTTTGCCCAGCTTATCGCTGTTCATGCCAAGACACATTGAGCAGCCGGCTTCACGCCATTCGGCACCGGCAGCAGTGAATATCTTATGCAGGCCTTCAGCTTCGGCCTGAACCTTCAGCGCTTCAGAGCCGGGAACAATCATCATGCGAACGTTGCTGGCAACCTTCTTTCCATCGAGCATTTTTGCAACCGAATGCAAGTCAGTCATACGCGAGTTCGTGCAGCTACCAACGAAGACAATATCGACTTTGGTGCCGAGCATCGGTTGGTCTGCCTTAACCTGCATGTAGTCGATGGCCTTGTTAAAGCTAAGATCGCCAATCTTCGGAATGGGTTTGCTAATTGATACGACCATGCCGGGATTAGTACCGAAGGTAACCTGTGGTTCCAGATCAGATATATCGAGACTCACTTCTTTATCGAAACTGGCATCAGCGTCCGTCTTTAAGCTTTTCCAGCGTTTAACCGCGGTATCCCAGTCTGCACCCTGAGGTGCTTTGTCGCGTCCTTTCATGTACGCAAAAGTGGTTTCGTCGGGGGCAATCATGCCTGCACGTGCACCAGCCTCAATGGACATGTTGCAGATGGTCATGCGCTCGTCCATGTTCAAGTCACGAATCGTTTCACCACGATATTCAATAACATGACCTGTGCCGCCGTCAACGCCGATCTTACCGATCAGCGCGAGGATAATATCCTTGGCCGAGACGCCCGGTTGCAGCTTGCCAGTAATGTTCACGGCCATTGATTTTGCTTTGCGCTGCAACAGACACTGGGTGGCAAGCACATGGCCAACTTCTGTGGTGCCGATGCCGAAACCGAGTGCGCCGAACGCACCGTGGGTAGACGAGTGACTGTCACCGCAGACGATGGTTTTGCCTGGCTGAGTCGCGCCGATTTCCGGGCCTATAACATGGACGATGCCACGGTGATGATCGCCAAAGCCATGCAACTCAATACCGAACTCTTCGCAGTTAACAATCATCTGGCGAATTTGTTTGGCGGGTTCAGGAGCGGATATGGCCGGATCATCAAGCACCGATAAGTCCTTAACCGGGACAGTAGGCGTTGAGTGATCCATGGTTGCCAGCATGAGATCGGGGCGCCGCACAGGAAGTTTGTTTTCACGCAGCATGTTGAATGCCTGCGGTGTGGTTACTTCATGCACTATGTGCAGATCAATGTAAAACACCGCTGGTGTCTGTTCGCTTTCAGGAACAACGACGTGATCGTCCCAGACTTTGTCGAATAAAGTTTTTCCACCCATGACGGAGTGTTCTCCAGTTTAATGCGAATGAGTAATTCGTATTTTTAATGCTATGTGTATTAAGTCCGCAGTTCCCGATGTCTGTGCCGTATGCGTTGTTATTAGCGGCAAGAACATCGGAGCTGCGAATGTTGGGGCGGCCGGAGCCTACTTAAGTGCTGTTAGCCAGCCCCATTTATCGTCGGTCTTACCCGAGAATAGGCCGAAGAATACATCTTGCAGGCGTTTGGTGATCTCTCCACGTTCGCTGTTACCGACAGGCAGACGATCGACCGAACGCACTGGTGTGATTTCGGCAGCAGTGCCGGTCAGGAAGATTTCATCTGCTATATAGAGCATCTCGCGCGGAATGGATTGTTGCACGATTTCAATACCCGCTTCTTTCGCCAGCACCATTACGCTGTGACGGGTAATGCCGGTAAGGATGGATGCTGCTGCGCCGGGGGTGTAAACCACACCATCTTTAATAACGAAAATATTTTCTCCGGCACCTTCAGATACCGTGCCATCGGTCGATAGAGCAATGCCTTCATCAAAGCCACGATCACGGGCTTCCATGCTAATAAGTGTGCTGGACAGGTAATTGCCACCGGCCTTAGCCAGAGCTGGAATGGTATTCGGGGCTACGCGCTGCCAAGAAGAAATACAGACATCGACGCCGTTTTCTAAGGCGTCCGCGCCCAGGTATGTTCCCCATTGCCAAGCGGCAACCGAGAGGTCAACCGGATGACTCGCGCTGGGAGCCAGACCGATTTCACCGTATCCGCGATAGGCGATAGGGCGGATATAAGCGCCATCGTCAAGATTGTTTTTCACAACCAATTCGCAACAGACGGTATTCAGCTCATCAACAGACCACTTCATCGGCATGCGATGAATTTTTGCCGATTCCAGCATGCGCTTGGTGTGCGCATTTAGGCGAAATGCTTTTGAACCATCGGGTGTCTTGTATACACGGATTCCCTCAAATACGGATGATCCGTAATGCAGAGCATGCGTCATTACATGAACCTTGGCATCCTCCCAGGGAACCATTTCACCGTTGTGCCAAATCCATTCGCTCTTATTCATTGCTGTGCTATCTCCTTAAACTGATACCTTTTGGTATCAGATATGTGCAGTCTTGGTTTTATCCCCACCAGTGCTTGGCGTGCCGGACTCGATGCGCCGACCGATGCGATTAATTACTTCCAGATAGGCGAGGGCGCCTGCCTCGACGATATTGGTGCTGACTCCGTGACCCCGGTAGCTTTCGCCATTGTACTCTGCGGTGGCAGTGACCTCACCCTGAGCGTCTTCACCAACCGTTACGCTGTTCACCTGAAACTTCTTCAGCTTCAAGGTTACTGTCGTTGCCTGCTCGAGTGCGATAAATACAGATTCCACCGGGCCATCGCCCTGTGCGCTGGCGGTAATAGAGCGTCCATCATTATGGATCAGCGTAACTTCGGCTTTCGCACCAGCCTTTTTGCTGGAAGAAAAGCTGAGGTCTGCCAAAGACCAGGGCCCAGGTTGCTTGCCACCGGTGTGCATAATAATGGCTTCAATATCAGCATCGAACAGTTCTTTCTTGCGATCGGCAAGTTTTTTGAACTCGTCAAATGCCCGCACGAGTTCCTCATCGCTCGGATCAAAGCCGAGCGATTGAACACGATCGCGGAACGCATGCTTACCGCTGTGTTTGCCGAGTACGAGGCTGTTTGCTTTAATGCCGATGTCTGCCGGCTTCATGATTTCGTAAGTCTCTGCATTCTGCAGTACGCCATGCTGATGAATACCCGCTTCATGAGCAAATGCATTTTCACCCACAATGGCTTTGTTGCGTGGAATCGACATGCCGGTGATGGTTGAGACCAGTTTGGCCGTCGGGTATAACTTGCGGGTATCTAGGCCGGTGTCGATACCAAAGTAATCGGCCCGCGTTTTGAGCGCCATAACAATTTCTTCAAGTGAGCAGTTGCCGGCCCGTTCACCAATGCCGTTTATGGTGCACTCAATTTGACGCGCACCGGCAGTCACTGCGGCAAGACTATTGGCCACGGCCATGCCCAGATCGTTGTGGCAATGCACACTAAGTACGATGTCATCAATGCCTGCAACGTTCTGCTTGAGGTAGCTGAACAGGTTGGCAAACTCGCCGGGCACGGTGTAACCCACGGTGTCCGGAATATTGACAGTGGTAACGCCGGCTTCAATCACTGCCGCCACCACATCGGCCAAAAAGGCCGGTTCAGTGCGCGAAGCGTCTTCAGGAGAGAACTCAACCTGTGCGCAAAGCGACTTGGCCTGCTGCACCCCAGCTACCGCCCTGCGGATGATTTCTTCTTTCGCCATGTGTAACTTGTATTCGCGATGAATTTCGCTGGTGGCAAGAAATACATGGATGCGTTGGCTCTCTGCGGGCTTTACCGCAGCAGCAACTTTCTCGATATCGTCGGGATGACAGCGGGCGAGGCCACAGATAGTAGGGCCCTGGATTTCGCTGGCGATTGCCTGAACCGATTCAAAGTCACCGGGTGAGGCTGCCGGAAACCCGGCCTCGATGACGTCAACCTTGAGATCGTTCAGAGCAGCGGCAACCCGAAGTTTTTCGCGCAGCGTCATGCTGCAGCCGGGTGCCTGCTCACCATCTCTTAATGTCGTGTCAAAAATGATGACGCGATCATCCGCTTGATTGCTCATCTTGCTCTCTCCATTGCTGTAACTTTAATATACCGCCTGAGCCGCTGGTCTTACAGTCACAATCTGACGGCTTTCAGCACAAAAAAAACCCCGCGACCATTTGGTGCGGGGTTTTTCAGTAACTTGTTTCTCTATTACCCGGTTATAGGTCCGCACCACCGTGTCGCCTTTGTAGGCAGCCGCAGAAGCAGCAGGTGACGAATACTCGTCTCCCTTCGGGCAATAGCTGGTTTCACTCTGATACTGTACATTTCCCAATTTTCATGGAATTGCACCATTCTGTCAACCTCAAGCGCTTGATTCGCGTCCCTAATTTGTGCGGAGCCCGGGTTGAGATCCGGCCGGTACAGCAACTGATGCGGCACCTCGTCATAGCGACCAAGTCTGTATGAGCCTCTGTCAATTTTACCACCTCGGCATTAGATTAATCCGCTAAGGTATTAAAAAAAAAGAAGTTAGTTGCCCCACATCTAAAAGAAGGTGTTGGCCTTGGGTGCGGTTGTGGCGATGTCGGCAGAGTATTGGATGGTTTGCGTGGGAACGTGGCAGTGAGCACCAGTCGGCTGCTTAATAAAACAATCGGATGGGCTCCGTGGAATTATTCTTGTTTGAGAGGTGTCTTAATTGCGTCAGAGGCAGCCAAGTTAGGCAGAGAGCTTGACGAAAAAAGGTTAAGCAAAATGCTGGCGTTCATTGCTGCTTGTGCTATCCTGCCGCCGCTCTATGCAACCAGACTTATATTGTCTGTCAGCACGGGTCGGAGCAATTGCTAAAGTTCGCTTTTGTTTGTTCCGGTCTGTATAAATAGGGTTCTGCTGTGGGGGCGGGCTATAAGAATGACGCAAGGTTTGCCGCGGATGTTTCGGTGTAACTTGTGTAGTAGAGTTGCTGCAGGCGTGGCCGCTCGAACAGAACGTTTTCCCATAGCCATTTACACAATCTAATTCACTCCGTTGAGAAGGGGAGACTTCATGAGTTTGACGCACAGGAGATTCCGGCTGCTGGCTGGTGGTGTCATATTGGCACTTGCCTATCCGGTTACAGGGATCAGCCAATCAGTCGATGACGTCCTAGCTAAACAGCAATCACGCACCAAGCTTTCGCAACAGTCGCAGCAGAAAATTGATGCGGTTGTTGATGAGACCCGCGGTCTTGAAGACCAGTACAAAGCTGTACTTAAAGAGATCGAAGGTTTGCAGGTGTACAACACATTGCTGGAACGACAGATCATTCGTCAGGATATGCAGATGGAACAATTGATGGCGTCTATTGACGGTGTTGAAGTTATCAACCGTCAGATTGTTCCTTTAATGACGAAGATGGTCGATTCCCTTGAGCAGTTCGTTGAACTGGATGTGCCTTTTCTACTTGAAGAGCGTCGTAATCGCGTCGCGGGCCTAGAGGAAACTCTTGAGCGTCAGGATGTCACCGTCGCTGAGAAATTTCGCAAGGTTACCGAGGCCTACCAGATTGAAAATGAATTTGGCCGCACTATTGAATCATACAAAGGTGAGTTGGATATTGACGGGGCTGTTCGGCAGGTAGACTTCCTGCGGATTGGCCGCATAGGTCTTGTTTACCAGAGCGAAGACGGCAAATTGTCCGGTTCATGGGATCAACGGAACCGCACCTGGATCGATCTTGGCAGTGGTTACCGCAGTGAAATTCGCAAGGGTATCCGTATCGCCCGTAAAGAAATCGCACCAGAATTGTTGATGATGCCTGTTGACGCGCCGGAGGCAAACCAATGAGCCGATTAATCGTTAAATTGCTGTCTGTATCAGCTGCTGTTGCCATGTTGGGCGTTACCGGTGTTCAGGCTCAGGATGCATTGAGTCTGGATGAATTGCTGCGCCGTGTAGAGCAGGGCACCGTAAACGACAATAAAGAAAATCGTGCTCGTGAGCAGCGCTTTAGGGCTTCGCGTAATGAGCAGGACAAACTTCTGAAGGAGGCTAGAGACGAGAAAGTCGCTGAAGAAAATCGCAGTCAACGGCTGGAAACTCAGTTTGAGGATAATGCCTTAGAGCTGGGCATTCTTGAAGAGACTTACACTGAGCGTCTCGGTGACCTTAAAGAATTGTTTGGCGTTATGCAGCAGGTTGCCGGCGATGCCCGCGGTAACTTCGACGCGTCGCTTACGAGCATTCAGTACCCCGATCGTGGTGAAAAACTTGGAGCGCTTGCTAAGAAAATCGGTAGCTCTTCAGAACTTCCATCAATGGATGACATCGAAGGTCTGTGGTTCGAACTGCAGCGTGAGATGACTGAAAGCGGTCGTGTTATAAAGTTCCCGGCTGAAGTGACTACACAGGACGGCACTAAGCAGACAATGGACGTTGTCCGTGTTGGTCTCTACAGCGTTGTTACTGATGGTAAGTATCTAACCTACGAGCCAAGCACTCAAAACCTCACGGAATTGCCACGGCAGCCTGAGCAGTCTCGCTTTACTAACAGCACCGAAGAGTTGCTTTCTGCAACCGACGGTCAGGTTCGCTTCGGTCTTGATCCCACTCTGGGCGGTGTATTGAAATCACTGGTTGCCCGTCCGAACCTGATTGAGCGTGTGCAGCAGGGTGGTCTTGTGGGTTATCTGATTCTGGCACTGGGTGCTGTGGGTTTGTTGATCTCACTGGAACGTCTGGTTGTGTTGGGTATTGCGAGTCGCAAGGTTACTGCTCAGTTAGCTAGTGATACTGCGAGCAGCGATAACCCTCTGGGTAGGGTTCTGGCTGTGTATCAGTCGAACACATCTGTCGATACCGAGACTCTCGAGTTGAAACTGGCGGAGGCTATCTTTAAAGAGACTCCTGCACTGAACCGTGCATTGCTCTTCATTAAGATTATCTCTGTGATTGCTCCGCTGATGGGGCTGCTGGGTACTGTGACCGGTATGATCAATACATTCCAGGCTATCACTCTCTACGGTACAGGTGATCCGAAGCTGATGGCTGGTGGTATTTCTCAAGCCTTGGTGACTACAGTACTGGGCTTGGTCGTAGCTATCCCGATGGTGTTGTTGCATACGCTGGTAAGCGGACGCAGCAAACGAATTGTTCAGGTTCTGCAAGAGCAAAGCGCAGGTATTATTGCGCAGCATGCAGAGAAGAGCGCTCGGGCCTGATAACAGGAGATTTCTGAATGCCTGCCCCGTGTGGGGCAGGCATCATCGGAGAAACTGAATAATGCAATTTATAGTTAATGCATTTGAATCGGTCAGGGATTTCATGACTATGGGCGGTGACGTCCTAACCTACATAGCCGTTGTCATTTTTGCCATGTGGGCCCTGATTTTTGAACGGCTGATCTACTATCGCACCGGCCTGAAACAGCTCGGTGACGAGACGTTGTCTGCCTGGGAAGGTCGTGAGGAACGCCGTTCTTGGAACGCGCATGCCATACGCGATTCTCTGCTGTCCAAGTATTCAATTGCCGCAAATCAATCGGTACCTATTATCCAGACTCTGGTTGGGCTTTGTCCGCTATTGGGGCTTATGGGCACCGTTACAGGAATGATTGAGGTTTTCGATGTGATGGCAATTTCGGGCACAGGTAATGCCCGGTCGATGGCTGCAGGTGTTTCGAAAGCCACTATTCCAACTATGGCTGGCATGGTTGGTGCTCTATCAGGTGTGTTTTTGGTGACGATGATCACCCGCACTGTGCAGCGCAAAGTAGAATACATCGAAGAACATTTGACGATGGACCATTAAGGCTAAGTGCCCTGACTTCATCGTTTAAAACGTATACAGATACAGAGGATAGAACATGCGTAGAAGTGTGACTCAAGCTCAAGAGGAAGAAGATACTTCAATCGACCTGACGCCTATGTTGGACGTCGTGTTCATTATGCTTATCTTTTTTATTGTTACCGCTTCGTTCATTAAAGAATCCGGCATTGATGTGAATCGACCCGATGCGCCTACAGCAACGGTTGCCGCGAATGCTAATATTCTGATAGCGATTAACGAGAAAAACGAGATCTGGATTGATCGCCGCAAGGTTGATCCACGCGCAGTCCGGGCCGTGATAGAACGCATGCATGCCGAAAACCCTGAGGGGTCGGTGGTAATTCAGGCCGATAAAAAGGCGTATACCGAAACCGTGGTCGGTGTGATGGATGCATCGCGACAGGCTAAGGTGTTTAACGTTTCGATTGCGGCGCTGACCGATTAATCTAAGTGCTCAGCAAATGGCTCGCTGCAACGCATATTGTGCAGCTTTAAAGCAAGCCGGGTTTAGAGACAGGATGACTAGTATATGAATGTTGCGGCACTAACTCGTTACGCAATTGCGTTTGTCGCCGCTACTGTGGTGACCTTTGGACTGATATGGACCATGCAGGTTCTTATCGCCACGGGTAAACAGGCGCTAACGAAGAATCAGGAATTTAAGTTTGTCGACTTCGTTCGGGTCAAGCGCGATGAAACGGTTAATCAGGAAGAAAACAAGCCTGAGAAGCCACCTAAGCCCGATGAACAGCCACCTGA
The DNA here is from genome assembly GCA_913058165.1 of uncultured Chromatiales bacterium. Classification (GTDB taxonomy): domain Bacteria; phylum Pseudomonadota; class Gammaproteobacteria; order Steroidobacterales; genus JABIQA01. The sequence continues at coordinate 9,865 of CAJXQV010000027.1, forward strand.
TGCTCCGCCGCCGCAGATGCTGTCTCTTATACACATCTGACGCTGCCGAC
>CAJXQV010000028.1 GCA_913058165.1 uncultured Chromatiales bacterium
TACGAGATTGCCTCTTGTCTCGTGGGCTCGGAGATGTGTATAAGAGACAGTAGCCATACCGGTCTGCGTTGGCGGCCAAGCATCTGTTAGCGCAGCAGCAGCAATTAAACACAGCGGTGTTATTTTACTGGGCAATAACCCTTCCGCAGCGCTGCGTCAAATCACTGAATTAATGACCTCCCAAGCAAACCATAGGAAACCGGAGTCACCACAATCATGAAAATCGCAATTGTCGGGAGCGGCATATCCGGAACCTATGCGGCACACAAGCTGCATCCAGCCCACGACATCACAGTGTTTGAAGCCGACTCACGCGCGGGTGGGCATACCAACACGGTCGACGCAGAAGCTGATGGTCACCGTTTCAGCATTGACACCGGCTTCATTGTCTTTAATGAACTGAACTACCCAAACTTTATTAGCATGCTGAACGAACTTGGCATTAAGTCCCAGCGCAGCGAGATGAGCTTCAGTTTTAAATGCGAACTTAGCGGCCTTGAATACAATGGGCGCTCGCTGGCGGCTTTGTTCGCGCAAAAACGCAACCTGCTGCGTCCCTCGTTCTACAAAATGATCCTCGACATCATGCGCTTCAACCGCAACGCCGACGCACTGCTCAATACGCATGAGTCGGTATCGATGGGCGAGTATCTGGACAACAACAACTTCTCCGGCCCCATGGTCGAAGATTACCTGCTGCCGATGGCCGGAGCTATATGGTCTTCAGAACCTGGCATGATGCGCAGGTTTCCTGCACGGCAGTTCGGCCGCTTCTTTATGAATCACGGCCTTATGCAAGTTAAAGACCGCCCGCAATGGCGCACCATCAGCAACGGCTCACGCGAATACCTGAAAGCCGCATGCAAACCCTTCGCGGAGCGCATCCGGCTGAACACACCGGTAGAGTGGATCCAGAGATTTAGCGATCACGTTTTGGTCAAAACGCCCGGAGCCGAACCGGAACGATTTGACCAAATCATTGTTGCTGCACACAGCGACCAGGCGCTCAAATTGCTGCGTGACCCAAGTCCTGCAGAAACAGAAGTTCTTGGCGCCATTCCTTACCAGCAAAATGACACTATTCTTCACACTGACACCCGGCTGATGCCGAAACGCCGCAAAGCCTGGGCTGCATGGAACTACCATCGCCCAGTCGAAGCAGTGTCGGACGTCAGTGTTACCTACAACCTCACAACGCTACAAAACATTCCAACCGACACGCAGTTCCTGGTCACACTGAATGGCAGCAAAGCGATCGATCCCGATAAAATCATTCAGCGTATTAGCTATGAACATCCTGTATTTAATCTGGAGAGCATGGCGGCGCAACAGCGCTGGGCAGACATCAACGGAGTCCAGCGGACATGGTATTGTGGCGCTTACTGGGGCTACGGCTTTCATGAGGATGGTGTAAACAGCGCCATCAGGGTTTTAACGGGCATGGAGACGCTGGACAGCAATGAAGAGCTGCATCTATCGCGGACTGGTTAACCACCGCAGAACTACGCCGGTGAGTAACCGTTTCTCCTACTCAGTGTTCATGATGTATGTCGACCTCGAGGAAATTGAGTCATCCCTCGATAGCTTTATGCTGTGGTCTGCGCGCGGGCCTGCGCTGGCATGGTTAAAGCGCGAAGATCACTTAGGTGACCCCACTCAAAGTCTGGCCGATTCAGTCCGCGACCTGGTATTCGAAAAAACCGGCGTAAAACCTGAAGGGTCTATAAGGCTGCTCACCAACTTCCGTTACTTCGGTTATTGTTTTAATCCCATCAGTGTCTTTTATTGCTTCGACAGTAACGACAAACTTCAGGACATTGTTCTGGAGGTTTCCAATACGCCATGGGGAGAAAGACACTGCTATGTGCTCGGCGCGGCCGATAATACCGCAAGCAGCGGTTTTACCTTCTTGTTTGAGAAGCAGATGCATGTATCGCCTTTCATGGCCATGGACATGAGTTACAAAGCACGCCTGACCGAACCTGCTGACACACTGTATGTTGGCATGAACAATCAGCACAACGGTCGTAAAATCTTCGATGCGCAACTGTCGCTCAAGCGACTGCCGATCACATCGGCGAACCTGGCCAAAACCCTGCTTCGTGATCCAGCCGTTACGCTGCGGGTAACGACACTCATACACTGGCAGGCACTCAAGCTATGGATTAAACGCGTGCCTTTAGTGGCCCATCCGGAAAAACAGGGCGCCAAAGGCGGCTAATCTATGCAGAACTCAACGAACAACATCGCAGATAATAAAAACTTGGCATAAGTGCAGAAGCCCGCTAAATAAGGCACCATGAATCATGAACAATAGTGATACAACCGGACAAATAGGCAAACCAGACATCGATGCGAATGCGCATCAGCAACTGACTGTCGCGCAGCTTGGTTTTCGCAAGGGTATTATCAAACTGCTCGAAAACCTCGAAGACGCACATCTGGTCATTACTGATCCGCTGGGCACTGCCAGCTTTGGCGACCCGGGCAGCGATCTTCATGTGTCGTTGCAAATCCTAGATGCATCAACTTACACCGATCTTGCGGCCGGTGGCGCCGTTGCAGCAGCTGAATCCTACATTCAGGGCAAATGGACAACCTCCGATCTAACGGGCTTCCTGCGGGTGTTTGTCCGCAATCGAAAGATCATGCTCTCACTTGATGGAGGACTGACTAACCTGCTGAAACCGCTGCGTCGGCTACTGCATTGGACGCGACGCAATTCGATAAAAACCAGCAAGAAGAATATTCTTGCACACTATGATTTGGGCGAAGACCTGTTCAAAACATTTTTAGATCCGACGCTTACTTATTCATCGACAGTCTATGAGCATAGCAATTCAACGCTGGAAGAATCCGCTCTCTACAAGCTCGAATTGATTTGCCAGAAACTGCAACTCACCCCCGACGATCATGTGGTAGAAATCGGGACAGGCTGGGGTGGTTTTGCCATCTACGCCGCAAAAAATTATGGCTGCAGGGTCACCACCACCACAATCTCATCCAATCAGCATACCGTTACCGCAAGACTCATCCGCGAGGCCGGGCTCGAAGACAAAATCACACTGCTCGACAAAGACTATCGGCTGGTCGAAGGCAGTTACGACAAACTCGTCTCTGTAGAGATGATTGAAGCCGTCGGGCTCGCCTACCTCAACACCTTTTTCGGCAAGTGCAGCAGTTTATTGAAGCCTGATGGACGGATGCTGCTCCAATCCATCACTATCGCAGACCGACACCATGAACGGGCCGCCCGCTCCGTCGACTTTATTCAAAAGTATATTTTTCCCGGCGGCGCATTGCCATCGATGGGTGCCATCATGAATTCTGTGTCCGGCGAAACCGATCTGCAAGTTACCGGCCTTCATGACATTGGATTGCACTACGCCCATACCCTCAAAGATTGGCGCGGCCGATTTTTTGAACAACTGCCGCAGGTCCGCCAGCTGGGTTACCCGGATGAATTCATACGTATGTGGGACTATTACCTATGCTATTGCGAGAGCGGGTTTCTGGAGCGCTCCATCAGCACAATGCAACTGGTCTTCGATAAGCCCGAGTGTCGCCTAAGCCTTCCCTGAAGCAGAACGCCTGCAGAAGAAGCCCCCAGTACGCGAGTGCTGTGATAAAAAATGAAATTACGTATATAAGCTCACACTGACGGACTTAACCATGGCAGAACTGGCAACCAAACACGCGCCTATCGGCGCCACCGCGTACACCCACTTTGAAGCGACTCCGCAAACAGGCTCGTTTGCCGCGCAGATTAACGGCATTCAGCTGGCCGATGCGATTAACAACGATGATCTCTTCAATGACATCTACGCCGCGTGGCTGAAGTATCAAGTGCTGTTTTTTCGGGATCAAAAACTGAGCCCCGAACAACAACTGCTGCTGGGTGCCCGTTTTGGCGAGATCCAAAAACAGGGGTATGCACCAAGCCTCGAAGGATACGAGGGGGTTTGGGCACAGGAGTATCCACAACTCTATAGCGGCCTGGTAACCGACATCGACTGGCATGCTGATAGCTCCTTCCGTGCCAAACCCACTCGTGGGTCTCTGCTCCTGGCATTGGATGTCCCCGATGGCGCCGGCGACACAGTCTGGGCTGACATGTGTGCGGCTTACAATAATCTCGCGCCCGCATGGCAAAACTTTGTTGGCGAACTTTCCGCCGTTCATGACAATATGCAGCGCAACCTGCAAAAAGTGCTGGACCAAATGGAGCCAGAACAATACAAACAGGTGCGCCAATACCTGCCACCAAACGAGCATCCGGTAGTCTGCACACACCCCGAGACAGGGCGTAAGTTTCTATTTGTGTCCGAGCTCATGACCCGCGAAATTACCGGAATGAACCGCAACGAGAGTCGGGCTGTACTCGACTTTCTCTTTGCACACCAAACGCGTCCGGAGTATCAATGTCGCTTTCAGTGGGAACCCGGTTCCGTGGCATTGTGGGATAACTTCTCAACGCTGCATCGGGGCATATTTGACTTTGGCCAATCACACCGTCTAATGCACCGGGTGTCGTTCAATACCCCGTGGACGCCCGCCTGATAAAGCGCCGGGCACCAACCGCAGAGCACTAAAACCACCATTCTCTTAAGCGGGCGCAATCACGCGACCCGCTTGCTGCAGCTGCCCATTATTCTGTTATTATGTCATCAGTGGTTTGACATATTTAACAAGAGCTTGCGTAAAACCAACGGCTTCAAGTCATCCCGCTCCTAACGTTACGTCAACACAACAATAATAAGTAAGACCAGACAAGTGCGCCAACGGATGTCAAAATGCGGTCAGGCTTAAAACTCATACTACTGATTTGTTGCGCGCTGCCGCTGCATGCGGAAACACCCGATGGCAATCCCTCAGCATCGGAGCGCATCCAGCTTGCAACCCTCAGCAAACCGCCTGGTCCGTCAGCAGCCGACACCAATTTGAACACTCAACCCAACACCTCATCGGCAAACGGTGAACAACTGTTTGCAGAAAACTGTGCTAGCTGCCATGGCAGCGGCATAAAAGGCGTTCCAGATCTTGCCAGTGGCGTTAGCCAATACGGTAATTCGGATGAACTCTTGCGGGCCTCCATCGCTAACGGGCGCTCAGGCCTGATGCCATCTTTCGGCGTTCCACTGGGCGATAACGGGCTTGAGCAGGTACTTAATTACGTGCTCAGTTTCTCCGGCCGCTCACCTGTCGATGAGTTGAACCTGCAAGCTGGCGCACAACAGTTCGATATGTTTTGCGCATCGTGTCATGGTGACAACGGCACCGGCACCTCCACCATCGGCGCCCCTGATCTCACTGACAGCTACTGGCTTCATGGGGGCAATACAGATGACATCCGCAGTGTTATTCGCGATGGTCGCGCGGCAAACATGCCCGCTCACAGCGAACGACTTAGCGCCGAAAATATCGATACATTGGTCGAATACACTAAAGGCCTCAGTAGGAACATCACGCTCGCCGAAGCTCCTCAGTAGAGCTAACTTCACCCATTAAAACCAACCCGGATGCGCACACTCATTGCGCTGACAGGAGGCTCAATTGCGTCACTGTATTCTTATTTCCCTCCTCAGCGGCCTTGCGATCAACGCCTATGCTGCCGAACCCAGTGGTTACAGCATAGTCTGCGATCCCGACAGCAGTCTGTGCTGGCAAGATCCGCAAAAGGATGCCTATAGACCTGATGTCAAAGGCCTGAATGCGGCGCAGGCAGCGCAATACTGCGATGAACTGGTGCTCGGCAACCACAGCGACTGGCGACTGCCAAACACCGATGAATTGCGAAACCTTATCGATGGGCATCCGGCAACAGAGCCCGAAGGTATGTGCCAACTCAGTGTTGGTGGCGTGCAGAATGAACCTTTATATCGTGCCTGCCAGGGTGCCGCGTCGTTTAAAGGCCCCGGTGACAAGGGTTGCTACTTGAGGCCTTGGCTAAGCGGAACCTGCGACCGCCCGGACCCACCCAAAGGGGCTCAATATCTTGAAACCTGGGCATCAAATCGCCCATCCGATACACCGGTTGGCTGGGTGGGTTACGTGTCATTCGATATGGCCAGTCTGGGCTACAACCATGAAGCCAGTTATGGCGATGTGCGCTGCGTGCGTGAAGGCGTCGACCCCATAGCTGAGCTCATGCAACCCGAAAACAACTTTGTTCCGACAGCTATCGCTGTTGCTGAAACCGGTCCCTGTGATATTGCCGATAAGGTGGAGCTCAAAATCATTGTGCCAGACGAGCTGTCGGCAACACCAAATCGACTCATGGCATTTTTTTACAACGATGAAAAATGGCAGTTCCCACCTGCCGGTCCACCGGATGGCGGCACCGATGAGAATGTGGTGCTAGAGCCCATTTTAGACGAGGAAAATGCCTACACCATGACACTGCCTGCCTGCACCTACTACCGCGAACGGGTACTCAGTGGAAACTACCGCATCTACATCCAACTTCTCAGTGAAAAACGTATTCCGCCAATGGCCGGGGCCGGTGATTACTTTTGGGGGAGCAACACTGAGCTGTTCACGCTGCCCTTCGATGGTGAAAGTCATGACAACCAAATCATTAGTCGCGAGGTCACACTCTGGCCGGTAGTTAGGCAATAGACTAACGGCAGAAGCCAGGCATAAAAAAGGCCGCGCAATGCGCGGCCTTTCTTTTCAAGCGATTTATACCCTAAGCCGTTTGCTTTTTCAAACGGAGCGCAACGGGAACAAAAATAACCGCCGCTAAAACACAGCACACTATGCCCACGTAGTTTGCTGAAATGTAACTGTTCTCACTCATAAAGACCGCTGCAATTGTAGGACCTAAGAAAAAGCCACCGGTCTGAGCGGCAGGAATGGTAACGCTCACACGACCACTGGCATCATTCAGTGCAACTGCACCCATCATGTAAGGACCGGTCAGGTTCCAGAATATCTGGAAGATGGCTGCAGTAGCTGCAAACTGGAAGAAAGTCATCTCGCCTTTTAGGAGCCAGATAGCGCCCGCTTGAATAGCCAGGGCCACCATAACCGGGGGTATGTGGCCAAGTTTGTTGCCCAAAGCAGATGCGATGAACGCACCGGATATTGCAACAGCAGTACTAATGCCCAATGCATAACCGGCATCCACTGCGGTCAACCCACCCGCGGTACCGATCAATTGAATAGAACCCCACACGGCACCAAGCCCTGTGCACCAGACCAGCAGCGCGAGCAAAGCAATTAGCGCAGGAACTATCGAACTATTTGCCGCCTCACTGCTCATAGCTATTGGGCCCGCGACAGTTCCAGGAATAAATCTCAACAACGGCGCAATTAGCAATGTCAACACTGCCAACGGAATCATAAGGCCTGCGTAGCCCCACTCCTTGATGGCGGCTGGCAAGGTAAACATCACCAGCACTCCAAAAGCCACCTGCGCGGCAATTAATAAAGCGAAGTTTCGTTCAGTATCTTTAGTGCCACTGATAATCGCAATTGCGACCGCGAAGGCCGTACCCTGACCGAAGAACCCTGTCAAAAAACGAATAATAGCGAGCGTCGTGAAGTCAGTCTGTATCGCAGACAACATGCCGCCGGCAACCACAACTGCAATTGCAAACGCACCCGCTGTCCGCCAACTCACTTTACGAACCCAGGCCACGGCGACCAGCGATCCTAAAGCAACGCCCAATATCTCAATAGCGGGCACCAGTGTTGCCTGACTCCCTTCAAAATTAAGCGCATCCTTAAAGGCAATTGCACTTAACGGCTGGGTCATTAGCGCAAACACACCAATAACGCCGAATAAAATGGCAGCGAAGACGGTACCACGACTGTTCAGATCCATAACTCTCCCCTCAGAGGCTTCGTTCAAGGTTTACAAGCGCTGTACTCTAACCAAGATACTCATGCACCGCAATATAGTAATCGCCGCGTTGCATGGCAATTTCGCCCATCAGCAGGTGATAACTGGCATCAGGCACATAATCTGGTGTTTCTAGCCCGGTTGGTATTGTTTCTGCTGGTCATTTGCGTTGTGACTGGCGGTTATCTCGGCCGGCTTAGCGCGAACCATTGGAAAGACACACTGCGGTTTCTCCTCGATCCGATCAATGTCGATAAAATACATCAACTCGATAAACACAGATCGGTTGGTCGACACGACACTGTTTATTCGGACTGAAACAGAGCGCTGAAATCTTAGGCTCAATAGAGCTCTGCATGTCTGCATCGGCAACATCATCGATCTCTCAATTACTTCTGCGATAGACCGGCTCAAACACTAAAGACAATGAGCAAAAGTTAGCGCTGTGAGGCTTTTCGCTCTATCATCGCCTCATGATAGATTATGAACTCATCCCTGACCCGGGCATCCTTGTTATCAGGCCTCAGGAAGCGCTCAAAACCAGCGACTTTGAGATGCTTACCAAAGCAACGGATGACTATATAACCGAAAACGGCTCACTCGCCGGTGTCTGTATTCAAGCTCAATTTTTTCCGGGGTGGCATAACTTTGGTGGCTTTGTTTCACACCTGAAGTTTGTAAAAAGCCAGCAAGCCAAGGTTGAGAGAGTTGCCATGGTTAGTAATTCCACGTTATTTGAAGCAATGCCCAGACTTGTCGACCACTTCATTAATGCTGAGGTCAGGCATTTCTTTAACGATGAACTGGTCGAAGCTATGGACTGGCTGCGCGGTCATAGCAGCTAAACGAACATACCCTGTAGCACACAGAGAACCTCATGCAACTCTGGTCCATTGAAGGCAATCGACAACACTTAGATGGCGGCTCGATGTTCGGCAATGCTCCACGCGCCTTATGGCAGCGCTGGCATAAGGCGGACGAAAATCACCGCATTGAGCTGGCCACCCGCTGTCTGCTTGCAAAAGACTTGCTCAATAGAAATGTATTGTTCGAAGCTGGTATGGGTGCATTTCTTTCTCCGAAACTTGCCGATCGTTTCGGTCTAAATGAAACCGATCATCGTTTACTGCTATCGCTGGATGCCGCAGGCATTAGTCATGAGGATATCGATGCGGTAGTGCTAAGCCACCTTCACTTCGATCACTGCGGCGGTTTATTCAGCCCATACGAAACCGACAAACCGATGCGCTTACTGTTTCCCAACGCCCGGTTTTTTATCAGCGAAGCCGCCTGGCATACCGCAAACTCGCCCCACATTCGCGACAAGCCATCCTTTATTCCCCAGCAAATACAACTGCTTACGGAAAGTGCTCGGGTTGAATTGGTTGGCGGCGCACGGCATCCGTACTTTGCTGATGCTGTACAGTTTGAATTCAGTAACGGCCACACTCAGGGCCTGATGCTGGCCGAATTGCATGGTAAACAACGTATCTCGTTTGCCAGCGACCTGATACCCGGAACCACCTGGGTTAAGCCCAACATAACGATGGGCTATGATCGTTTTCCCGAACTCGCTATCGATGAAAAACTTGCGTATCTAAACGATAAGGTCGCACGCAACGTAAGTATTTTTTATACTCATGACCCTGCCTATGCCATAAGCAATGTTGCTCAGGATAAAGATGGCAACTATGTCAGTTGCAATGAAGTTGCAGCAATCGAAAATTTCGCACTATAGCTTTCGCGGCAGCGTCATCCACCCGAGGAAAACGACTTGTACTTATGTATAAGCTCATTATCAAAAAAAGGGCCGCGCAATGCGCGGCCCTTTTTTATTCATTTGAGCGATTACTCAAACTCTCTATGACACAACGATGCTAACGCTCTCCATCACATCGCCCTGCGCAATTGCATCAACCACATCATCACCTGAAGTCACAGTACCAAACACCGTATGACGGCCGTTCAAATGCGGCTGAGGTGAATGGGTAATAAAGAACTGGCTACCATTGGTATTCCTGTCTCTTATACACATCTCCGAGCCCACGAGACAAGAGGCAATCTC
>CAJXQV010000029.1 GCA_913058165.1 uncultured Chromatiales bacterium
AGATTGCCTCTTGTCTCGTGGGCTCCGAGATGTGTATAAGAGACAGGATAGAGCTCATCGAGATTCTTCGCGTAGTAACTCTCGCGGCCCAATAGGCTATTCTGGAGAGATTTGGAGGTAACCGACACAACTTCCAACGGCAGCGAACCAGCGGTTAAGGTTACCCCGTTGTTCTGCTCGTTATTAAGGTCGCTATCTTGGGCGTGAGCGGCCGTTGATAATGTCAAAGCACACATCAGCAGTAAAACCCTGCTAAAGCTAGATAACTGCACTGCCCCTATCAAATCGCTCTCCATGCAAAATGCCTTAAGCCGCATGCCCATGCTGCTTCGCGGCGATTGTAACAAAAGAAAACCACCGCAAAACCTTAAATAACTCGCCAATGCTTGCGTTGACTGCATATTGGACTAAAATGGTCCTATATTGAATGCAGCGCGGTTGGCTCCGACCCAATACAGCGTTGCAATACAGTCACTGAGAACTATAACAAAATGTTAAGAATCAGCAAATTAACAGACTATGGCACGGTCATACTGGTGCATCTCACCAGGCAGGCGCGACTCTGCCCTGCCAGTGACGTTGCGGCCGATACCGGCATTGCACTGCCGACAGTGCAAAAGCTGTTAAAAACCTTGAGCAAATCGGGGCTCATCGAATCGGTTCGCGGCGCAGAAGGTGGCTACCGCCTTACGAAGGCGCCGCGCGATATATCAGCAGCGGATATTCTCGACGCTCTCGAAGGGCCACTGGCTATCACCGAATGCAGTGGCGATGACAGCTCCTGCGAACACGAGTCCAACTGCTCTGCCGGTGGAGCATGGCAACAAATCAATACGGCAATTCGCAAAGCGCTGCTCGATGTATCGCTGGCTGAAATGCACAACCCGAGCAAAGAATTTCCTTTGGTCTACACGGTGCTCGGTGAAACCGGGGCACAGCGGCAGAGCGACTTTTCAGAGCCAACGCGCGGAACGTCTAAAGGCAACCCATGAATAACACGCATACCACTAGTGGCAAAAGATTATGAGCACAAACGAAACAGACATCGAAGAACTGGTTGCGAAGAAATACAAGCACGGTTTCATCACTGACATTGAGTCAGAAACCTTTGAGCCTGGTTTGGATGAAGATGTAATTCGCCGCCTATCTAAACTTAAAGGCGAGCCACAGTTCATGCTCGACTGGCGCCTTAAGTCATTTGCTATCTGGCAAAAAATGCGCCAGCCCAACTGGGCGAAACTGAATATTGAGCCTATCGATTATCAGTCCATCTCTTACTACTCGGCACCGAAGTCACCGGATGATGCCCCCAAGAGCCTTGATGAAGTTGATCCAAAGCTTTTGGAAACTTACGAAAAACTCGGTATTCCGCTGCACGAGCGAGCCAAACTGGCCGGGGTTGCCGTCGATGCTGTGTTCGATAGTGTCTCGGTAGCCACCACCTTCAAAGGCAAGCTAAATGATGCAGGCGTAATCTTCTGTTCATTCTCAGATGCCGTAAAAGAACACCCAGAACTCATTGAAAAATATCTTGGTACCGTAGTGCCTCCACGCGACAACTATTTTGCCGCACTTAACTCTGCAGTATTCAGTGATGGTTCATTTGTATACATACCAAAAGGCGTGCGTTGCCCGATGGAGCTGTCCACCTACTTCCGTATTAATGCCGCAAACACCGGACAGTTTGAACGTACACTTATTATTGCTGCTGAAGGCAGCCATGTGAGCTACTTAGAAGGTTGTACCGCACCGCAACGCGATGAAAACCAATTGCATGCCGCAGTGGTAGAACTCATTACCGAGCAGGATGCCGTAATCAAATACTCCACCGTGCAAAACTGGTACCCCGGTGATGAGGAAGGCAAAGGCGGCATCTACAATTTTGTTACCAAGCGTGGCGACTGCCGCGGTGCCCGCTCCAAAATCTCATGGACTCAGGTAGAAGCCGGCTCGGCGGTTACCTGGAAATACCCAAGCTGTGTACTTCGCGGCGAAGGTTCAGTCGGCGAGTTCTACTCAGTTGCTGTAACCAACAACTACCAGCAGGCTGATACCGGCACCAAAATGATCCACATCGGGGCCAACACCCGCAGCACCATTATCGCCAAAGGCATTTCGGCAGGTAAGGCGCAAAACGCGTATCGCGGGTTGGTAAAAATATTCCCCACCGCAAAAAATGCTCGCAACTACACACAGTGCGATTCACTGCTTATGGGCGATCAATGCGGTGCTCACACCTTCCCGTACATGGAAGTGAAAGAGCCTTCTGCCATTGTTGAGCACGAGGCAACCACGTCGAAAATAGCCGAAGATCAGTTGTTTTATTGTCGGCAACGCGGTTTATCGGAAGAGGATGCCGTCAACATGATTGTGAATGGTTTCTGTAAAGATGTGTTCCGTGAATTACCAATGGAGTTTGCGGTCGAAGCGCAGGCACTTATGAATGTCAGTCTTGAAGGCGCAGTGGGCTAAACACTGCATCAGAATATTTGGAAAAAACCATGCTATTAGAAGTTAAAGACCTGCACGCCAGCATCGGCGGCAAAGAAATCCTTAAGGGCCTGAGCCTCACAATTAAGGCCGGCGAAGTGCATGCCATCATGGGCCCCAACGGGTCTGGAAAAAGCACTCTGGCTCAGGTATTGGCCGGACGCGAAGGCTATGAGATCACTGCAGGCAGTGTTAGCTATAACGGTGTCGACCTGCTCGACCTAGAACCCGAAAAACGCGCTCAGGCCGGCCTCTTTTTGGGCTTCCAGTATCCGGTCGAAATCCCCGGTGTAAACAACGTCTACCTGCTGAAGGCAGCATTAAATGCCCGCCAGAAAGCCGCAGGCCAACCCGAGATAGATGCCGTTTCATTCATGCGCCTGGTAAAAGAAAAAGCCGCGCTGATGGAAATGGATCAAAGCTTCCTGAGTCGCAGCGTAAATGAAGGCTTCTCCGGTGGTGAAAAAAAGCGCAATGAGATATTCCAGATGGCTGTTCTCGAGCCTACGCTGGCGATTCTCGATGAAACCGACTCAGGTCTCGATATCGATGCACTTAAAGTTGTGGCCAATGGCGTCAACCTGCAGCGTCGCGATGACCGCAGCGTCTTGCTGATTACTCACTATCAGCGTCTGCTGGACTACATCGAACCCGATTACGTGCATGTCTTGGCCAACGGGAAAATAATCCACAGCGGCGACAAAAGCCTGGCACTGCAACTCGAAGCCGAAGGCTACGATGCACTCATGGCGAAAGCTGCAGGCTAATCGGCGCAACGGATAAGACAAACAATGAACCTAGACCCAAACAATTATCGCGCTGCGCTGGCGAACACACTCAAACAGGATGCTGATGCCGGTCATCCAGAATGGCTATTGCCAATCCGTAACGAAGCATTGGAAAAGTTTCTGAAGCAGGGCTTTCCGCACAACAAACTCGAGAACTGGCGCTACACCAACCTGGCACCTATGTCTGAGCGCAGTAATGCGTCAGTGGCTCAGCCAGCCGCTGTCGGTGACGTCATCGTGCCCGTGACTGACAGCGATAGTCTAACGCTGGTGTTTGTTAATGGCATGTTCTCATCACAAAAGAGCAGCAGCACAAGCGTCCCAGCCAAGGGTATCGTCAGCAACATGGCCGCCCAACTTGATACCGATGGAGCTGAGGATTGGCTGCGCAATTCCGGCGACAGCGATCTTGCCCAGCTCAACCTGGCCATGACCAATGACGGTGCCGTCGTGCAGATTCCCGACAACATCGAACTCGCACAAACCATACATATAATCTTTACCAATACTGCAGAAGCAAATGTGTTTCCGCGGGTCATCATTCGACTGGGCCGCAATGCAAAAGCCACCGTAATCGAGCACCACATCAGCAATGCTGCCTGTGTAAGCACCGCGGTCACCAATATTAGCTGTGGCGAAGGTTCGCGCCTGAATTACCAGAAACTTCAGGAGGAACACGCCCGCAGTTTCCACGTTGCAGCGCAGACCATTAAGCTTGCTAAAGACTCGCATTGCGACATAGTCAATATCGATCTTGGTGCGGCAATTGCCCGCAATGATTTACGGATATTGCTGCAAGGTTCGGGGGCCGAGGTCGGAGTTAACGGCTTGTTTTTAGTTGATGGCGAACGCCATGCCGATAACCATCTGCATCTTGAACATCAAGCAGCGCACACCCGCAGCCGGGCGCATTATGCAGGGGTCATGGCCAATAAAGGTCGCGGCGTCTTTAACGGCATGATTCATGTACTTCAAGCTGCACAGAAAACTGATGCCGCGCTGAATAACAAGAACCTACTGCTTACCCAAGGCGCCGAAATCGACACCAAACCTGAGCTGGAGATTTATGCTGACGATGTAAAGTGTGCCCATGGCTCAACCACCGGGCAGCTCGATGCGGCATCGCTGTTTTACCTGCGCACTCGTGGCGTCCCCCAACAGGTGGCCCGCAACATGCTGGTGCAAGCTTTCGCGGTTGAAGTGGTACAGCAGTTAGCTAACGAAAGCCTGCGCGAGTACATACAGAACTCGGTAGAACAGCGGCTGAATGAATTAGTCGCGGTTATCGAGACTTAATGCAATGAACAGCCTACCCTTCAACATCGATAGCATTCGTGCTGAGTTCCCGATACTGCATCAGCAGGTCAACGGTCACCGTTTAGCGTTTCTCGACAATGCAGCGTCATCGCAACGTCCCGATGCCGTAATTGATGCCGTTAGCCACTATTACCGTAATGATCACGCCAACGTCCATCGCGGTGTGCATCATCTGAGCCATCGCGCCACCGATGCCTATGAAGGGGCACGTGAGAAAATCCGCGCTTTCATTAATGCCCGCTCGATTCGGGAAATTGTCTTTACCAGCGGCACCACTGAATCCATTAACCTTCTGGCCAACAGCCTCGGGCAGACTATGCAAGCCGGCGATGAAGTTATTGTCAGCCGGATGGAGCATCACTCCAATATTGTTCCCTGGAAACTATTAGCCGAGCGAATGGGTATTGTCATTAAGGTGGCGCCGATCAATGAGCAAGGCGAACTTGTTCTCGATGAACTGGCGAAGCTGTTCTCAGCAAAAACCAAGCTGCTGGCGATTGCGCATGTATCAAATGCATTGGGCACCATTAATCCGGTTGCCGATATCGTGGCGCTCGCCAAACAACACGACGTACCCGTGCTACTTGATGGCGCACAAGCGGTTCCGCACAGCAAAGTGGACGTTCAGGCAATAGACTGCGATTTCTACGCTTTCTCGAGCCATAAAATGTGCGGCCCCACTGGCATCGGCGTGCTGTATGCGCGCGAGAGCCTGCTCGAAAATATGCCGTTATTTATGGGCGGTGGTGAAATGGTTATTTCGGTAAGCTTCGAGAAAACCATTTACAACGATCTGCCCTATCGGTTTGAAGCTGGCACACCCCCCATAGCACAGGCGATTGGTCTGGGCGCTGCTGTCGATTACCTCGAAGGCATTGGCATGGACAACATCGCCGCCTACGAACATCAGTTGCTGGAACTCGCAACCACTGCGCTTAGTGATATTGACGGTTTACGCATCATTGGTACCGCTGCAGAAAAAGCCGCCGTGATCTCATTTGTGTTTGATGATATTCATCCACACGATTTGGGTACGGTGCTCGATCATCAGGGCGTTGCTATTCGCACCGGTCATCACTGCGCGAACCCGGTTATGGATTTCTTCGGTGTGCCCGGCACGGCACGTGCCTCACTGGCATTTTATAACGATGCTGAAGATATTGAACAGCTGGTCAAAGCATTGCACGTTGCTGTGGGAATGTTCCGGTGAATGAGGAGCTGATGCAGGTCTATCAGAAGACTGTGCTAGAACACAGTCGCAAACCGCATCATTTTGGCCCACTGGCAACTGCGACCCACAGCGCCGAGGGCTTTAACCCTTTATGTGGGGACAAAGTGACGGTGTATTTAAACATGAGCAGCAATGGCACAATTAGCGAGGCCAGCCATGAAACCAGTGGCTGCGCAATTTGCATGTCATCGGCATCGATGATGGCGGATGCGATTCAAGTATTAAACTTTGAGACCGCGAAAGCACTATGCTCACAGGTTAATACTATGCTCACCAGCGATAGCACCGGCAATCCGCCGGGCATGCCGCTGCAATCATTGGAAGGCGTACGGGCTTATCCGTCACGCGTAAAATGCGCCACCTTGCCCTGGCAGACTTTGCTGACGGCAATGATGGGTGAAACCCTAACGACAACTGAACAAGAAGCGTAGAACATCATGATGGGTCAAGACAGCACACCGATCGTACTGCGGCGTAACTGCAAGGCTGTAGTTATTCCTGCCGGTTTTGAAATAGAACTGAATAAGAATGAACTGGTGTATATCACGCAGGCCATGGGCGGTAGCTTCACCGTTTACTTTGAAGGAAGTTTGTTTCGCATTGCCGGCAAAGATGCCGATGCTCTGGGCTTAGAGCCCGAGCCCGCGCCGAAACTTCCGGAGAATGCCACCAAAGAAGACTTCGAAAAGTTAATCTGGGATCAAATTCGTACCTGCTATGACCCTGAGATTCCTATTAACGTCGTCGACCTCGGTTTGATCTATGGCATTGAAGTGGACGACACCGACCCACAAGCACTTAAACTCACTGTGCATATGACACTTACCGCTGCCGGCTGCGGTATGGGCGAAGTGCTGGTGGAGGATGTCCACGACAAAGTGAGCATCATTCCCACAGTGGCAGATGTACAAGTCGATCTGATATTCGATCCGCCGTGGAGCCAGGAGATGATGAGCGAAGCGGCCAAACTCGAAGCGGGCCTGCTCTAAACCCTAACGGAAGCAATATCGCCGCAATGAGTAAACGCCTTTCGATTCTGCGTCATGCCAAATCCGACTGGGGGGCCAGTGGTACTCATGACCACGACCGGACACTTACTCAGCGAGGCTCCGACAATGCCGCGAAGCTCGGTTTGCTCATGCAGGAACAGCGGATTCTTCCAGACCAAATCATCAGCAGCGACGCGACACGAGCGGCAGAAACCGCAACGCTGGTCGGCAAAGGCCTGAATTACGCAGGGAAAATTGAACTGAGCAGCAAGCTGTATCTCGCCTCACCCGAAACATTGCTCAATGCCACTACTGCATGCCACGAGAGCATCAAACACTTAATGCTGGTGGCGCACAACCCTGGGATGACCGAATTCGTGAATCAGCTCAGCAAAATAACGCTCGACAATCTGCCCACCTGCGGTATTTTTTGCATTGATTTCGAGATTGCTGCATGGAGCAAAATCAGCAGCACACTGCCAGGCCAAGTGCATTGGTACCACTACCCTAAATTGAAACGCTAGGGATTAAGTTAGGCCTAGCGAACTGAGCAATCGCAGTTCAAATACAGACTGCGCGGATCGTTCCACACACTAATCTGCTGAACCTGAGCCTCAATCATGCGGGCCGCCTGCTCCAGGGCTGATGGTTCAGAATGGGGCAAGTTAAGTGCAGTACTGATTTTCATCATGCCACCCGCCAAACGCAAAATAAGCTGTTCAGCTGGGGTGAGCTCTACACCAAGATAGCGAACCTTATAGCCATCTTCTTTTAAGCCTGCAAGTGCTGCTGCCGAGGCCACCGCATCATCAATCGAGCCGATCTTATCAACAAGGCCGAGCTCATGAGCTGTGCTGCCAATCCAGACACGACCGCGTGCAAGACTATCGGCACGTTCATAACTCATGCCCCGGGTATCGGCCACTTTACTCACAAAAATATCGTACGCAGAATCGACAGACAGGCGCAGAAGTCGTTTCGCATCAGGACCAAGCTCACGTGTCGGATCAAACTGGCCGGCTAGCTTGGTCGTGCCAAAGCCATCAACGTTAATGCCCAGTTTGGCCAGGCTGCGCTGAAAAGTGGGAACGACGGCACCAACACCAATCGAACCGGTAATGGTGGTGTCCTGCGCCCAGATCTCATCAGCAAGCATCGAAATGTAGTAACCACCGGAAGCCGCAACACCACTCATCGACACAACAAAAGGTTTGCCGGAGGCCTGCAAGTACTCGATCTGGTCGAAAATAACTTCCGATGCAAACATGCTGCCGCCGGGACTATCAACCTGCAACACTACAGCAGCAATACTCTCATCGGTTGTTGCACGTAATACCAGATCAGCCAAGCTTTCTCCACCCACAGTTCCTGGGGGTGCTGCACCATCAACAATACTGCCGGAAGCCACCAGTACCGCAATGCTGGTATCACTGTCACTAACCTTAGCAGGCGCTGTGGCACTCAGATAATCAAGGTAATGAATGCCTTCATACAAACCCGGTGCGTTAGCACTCTCACCGACCAAACCAATCATATAATCTTCAAACTGCTGATGGCTTACGAGCTCATCCACCAAGCCGGCCTGAAAAGCGAGTACAGCGGTATTACCGTCTGCAGCAGCCAACAGCTCACCGGAACTATTAACATACACATCCAAAGCACCCGGTGCGAGTTCGCGTGCACTCTCAACATCGATGCGATACGCAAGCCAAAGTGCGTCGAGCCAGTCAGCGGCAGCAGACTTATCATCATCGGACATATCATTGCGCAGGTAAGGCTCCACAAATGACTTATATTCGCCAACTCGGAAAACGTTGACGTCTATTGCAAGGTTATCGATAGCGTCTTTCAAAAATGCGCGATAATAACCAAAACCCTCAATAAACACGGAACCAAGGTCATGCATATAAATTTCATCGGCACGGGCCGCTAAATAATATTGCCCTTGCGTAAAGCCATCGCCCGAAACGATGACGGGCTTACCCGACTCCTTAAAGTCATCTATTGCAATGCCCACCCGTTGCAACTGGGCCATACTGCCACCGGCAAAGCCATTAAGATCCAAAACGACTGCCTTAATCCGGTCGTCATTGGCAGCGCGCTGCAAACTCTCGTTAACGTTACGCACCAAAGCCTGCGTCTCCTGAACACCCTGATAGGCAGAAAACACCCGATCCAACATATCGCCATCAAGCTGTTCGGTCAGGCGCCCGGCAGGCGAGAGAACCAACGCGCCGGAGTCGGGAACTGCCCGTTGCTGGCCGCTCAGAGCAACCACTCCGATCACAATAAACAGCAGCAAAATCGCGACCTGGAAAAATGTAACCAGGCCAGCGAGCATTTTACCAATCAGCGAAAAAAACTTTCTCATAACAGGTCCCGAGAGGGTTTCGAATCTATTCAGGTTTCCGGATCAACAAGCATTCCGGTTCTTACGGGTCGTCGACCCGGTTAATTTCAGTACGGCAATTTAGTCATCAACCGAATAACTAATACGATACACCAGCCCCTGACTATCATCACTAACAAGCAATGCACCATCTGGAGCAACCAGTAAATCAACCGGGCGTCCATTTACCGTCTCGCCGTTTAGCCAACCTTCGGCAAAAGGCTCATAACTCAAAACTTCATTGCCATTCAGACGGAGCAACGAAATCCGGTAACCTGATTTCTCACTGCGATCCCATGAACCATGCTCCGCAATGAAGATTTGATTCTGGTATTCCGCAGGAAACATGCTGCCGGTGTAGAACACTAGACCAAGCGCCGCAACATGAGCGCCCAGTTTGCGTACTGGGCCCACTGCATTATCGCAACTGCCGAGTGCAGCTAACTCAGGGTCAGGCTCTACAAAGTCGCCCGCATGGCAAAATGGAAAGCCGAAATGGTCGCCCTCTTTTGCCAGACGATTCAATTCATCCGCTGGAAGATCATCGCCCATGCGATCAGCACCGTTATCGGTAAACCAGAGTTCGCCGGTCTGCGGATGCCAAGCCATGCCCACAGAGTTGCGAATACCCCGTGCGACCACTTCAGGGTTGCTCCCGTCTGCGTCATAACTGTCTCTTATACACATCTCCGAGCCCA
>CAJXQV010000030.1 GCA_913058165.1 uncultured Chromatiales bacterium
AGCGTCAGATGTGTATAAGAGACAGGGAGAAAACAAGCCTGCACCAGTGCCGCCAATTAAACCAATATGCATACGCTACTCTCCTGAGGCTCGCGCCGTTTAGTCACGCAATGCGTAGATATCAGGCAAATGACGCCAGTGACCCCGGTAATCCATACCGCAACCAAAAACATAACGATCGGGAACAGTAAGTGCGCAGAAATCAGGACGGTAATCGGACAGCTGGCGATCGTGCTGCTTGCTTGCCAAAACAGCACTATAGACCCGCTTTGCGTGATTCAAACTGGCGGCTGCAACCACCGCTTCAAGCGTAATGCCCTCATCAAAGATATCATCAACAACAATAACTGTGCGGCCTGTGAGATCAACTGAAGGCTGCTTCAGCCAGGACAGTTCTTTACCCGAAATCCCTGACTGATAGCGGGTGGCATGGCAGGTATCGAGCATAAAATCGCCATGCAGCAACTGCGACAAACGGGTTAACGGCAACATAGCACCGAGCATCACGCCCAACAGCACGCAATTACCCTCGTCCACGATCGGTTGCAGTTGAGCGGCCATTTTCGCTACAGCCTGCTCGATTTCAGAAGACGAAATAATCTTCTCCGCATCGGGGAATGCCGGATTCTTTTCGGGCGAGACGACCTGCACGCTCATTAATTCTGCTCCATGCTGTTAAGTTTTTGTTGTTCGTTGCTATTGCTGCGACTTAACCCTGCAGCGTAAATTCCGGCGGTTGCAAGCCGGCCTCGAGATCACTAATGGCATCCCGCCAGATATCGCTGCAGTATACCAAAGCTTCAGATTTATGCCGCCGCGAGCGCATGGCGGCAATCCGAGTGTGACCCACCGCAGAAACATAATCTTTCGCGTCGGCGTTGAGTTCATCCAGCGTGGCTATAGCCGCTGCCGGATTATTACAGATGAGCGCTACATCGGCGCCTGCATCCAGCGCCATTCGGGTTCGTTGCGGCACAGTGCCCGCCTGTTCCGCACCACCCATTGTCAGGTCATCGGAGAAAATGGCACCGTTAAATCGAAACTGTTCGCGCAACTGGGTGTTCAACCAGAACGGCGACAAACTCGCTATATCTTCGTTAATTTGGGGGTAGCGAATATGCGCCACCATCACGCCTTCGAGTTGATTCTCGATAAGCGTCTGATACGGCATTAAGTCATCCGAAAGTTGCTGATAGGTGCGATTGTCCACCGGCAAGGTCAGGTGTGAATCGACGGTGACCGCGCCATGCCCTGGGAAGTGCTTGGCAGTCGCAGCCATACCCGCACGGTGCATGCCCTGCATATAAGCCAATGCGAGCGAAGCCACCGCATCGGCCCGCGCATGCAACGACCTGTCGCCAATCACCTCACTCACCCCATAATCGAGATCGACTACAGGGGCAAAACTAATATCAACACCAAGATCAAGAATTTCGGAAGCCATCAGCCAACCATGCAGCGAGGCCAATGAGCGAGCGGCACGAGGGTCTACATCAAACTGGCGACCAATCTGTTGCAACGCCGGCAATGGGGTGAACTCTTCACGGAAACGCTGTACACGTCCGCCTTCCTGATCTACCGCCACCAGCAGTTGCGGTGAACGCAGCGCCTTAATATCACGAACCAGTTCTGTGACCTGGGCGCGATCAGCATAATTGCGGGTAAATAGAATAACCCCACCCACTAGCGGGTGCTGCAGATAATCACGCTCTTCGGCTGTTAATGACAAGCCGGCAACGTCCACCATTAATGGTCCGAGACTCACCTGTTACCCCTGGTTTTGTAAATAGCACATCTGAATAAAATAGCCCGGCACTGCAACCCTAACTAAGGAACAATTACCACTCGCGTACCCACAGTTACTCTGCTGTAAAGCTCTATCACTTCATGCAAATTCATGCGCACACAACCGTGTGACAAGGGAACCCCCAGAGGCTCCAGGTCGCTGGTGCCATGGATGTAAATGTAGCGTTCTTTACTGTCGCAGGAATGCTCATCACCCTCGCCCTGATTCACACCTGGCTCGGTTCCGGCCAGCCAAAGTATCCGGCTCAGAATCCAGTCGCGACCGGGTTCTTGCGCATCCAGAGTTTCGGTCCAGATCTCACCGGTTGGCTCACGCCCCACAAAGACGGCGCCAGGCTCAGCCGCATCGCCCACTTTTTCGGCAATAATATGCTCGCCCAGAGGGGTGCATTGACTGCCCTCACGCTGACCGCAACCAAAACGGGACGTGGACGCGCGATAGGTCGCAAGCAACTCATCCTGCTGCCACAGCTGTACTCGCTGCCGGGTGATACTGACTTCAATACTCAGTTGTTTACTGTTCAAAACCTACTCCGCCTAAAAAATCGTGCGCCCAAAAAATTAATTAACAAGCCATGCCAATGACAGGCGACCGTCTTCATTTACTTTACAAACAGTGCCATGGATTCAACATGACCCGTTTGCGGGAACATATCGATAACCCCTGCCTGAGCCAATTTATAACCCAATTCTTCAACCAATGTCTGACTGTCCCGCGCCAATGTGCCGGGGTGACAGGAAACATAAAGTATTTTGGCAGCGCCTATACGCTTCAGCGTGGGCATGATCTCCGCGGCGCCGGCCCGGGGCGGATCAATCAGTACGATGTCATACGCCTGTTTCATCCAGGGCTCCTGCAATTCCGCAGTGAACAGATCGGCCACAAAAAACTCGGCATTCTCAATATTGTTGAGAGCGGCATTAGCACGGGCACCTTGAACACTGAGCAATTCGCCTTCAATACCGGTCACCTGTTTAGTGACGCGCGCTAATGGCAGACTGAAATTACCCAAACCACAAAATAGATCAAGCACAGTGTCATCCGACCCAGGCTGCAGCCAATCAATTGCCTGCTGCAGCATCTTCAGGTTCATCTCATGATTAACCTGAATAAAGTCCAACGGGCTAAATTCAATGCGCAGCGAATAGTCGGGAATACTGTAATACAACTTGTCAGGAGCTTCAGCAGAATGCAATTTAGTAATGCTTTCCCGCCCGCTCCGTTGCAACAGCATCGTCATCTTGTGTTGCTCACCAAAATCAGCAAATGCTGCGATGTCGCTGGCAGACGGCTCATCCAAAACACGGAACACCAAACTGGTTTCTGCCTCTCCAACACTCGCTTCAATCTGCGGAACCTTTCGGCAAATACTGAGACTGCCTATGAGCTCCTGCAGTTCAGGTAACAATGCACTTAATGCCGGATCGATAGTTTCACAGCTGTCCATTACGGCAACAAAGGGTTTGAGCCGTTCACGAAAGCCCACCAGCATGCGGTCCTTGCCATCAACATACTTAGCAGTAAACCGCGCACGCCGACGATAGCCCCAGGATGAACCGCACAATGGCGGTATCACCTCGGCAGGCCCAACACCGCCAATACGCTCCAAGGCCTGCAACAGCGAATGCTGCTTGGCGAGTATTTGATGCTCGGCATCGAGATGCTGCCAGGTGCAACCACCGCAGGTGAGAAAGTGAGGGCAGCGTGGCGTAACCCGGTGAGGCGAGGGCTCGAGCACTTCCAGTAAATCGGCTTCATCATAGCGACGCCGGGATTTGCGCCGCTGAAATACAATACGCTCACCCGTGAGCGCGGCATCCACGAACACGGCTTTTCCATCAACGCTACTGACAACACCGTTGCCATCTGACGTTACATCTCGAACAACGCCCTGCTCAGGCTCTGGCTGCTTAAAGGGTTTTCTGCGGCGACTCATGCAGTATCAGCTGCCTTCCAGGTATCAAGAAATGCCTGCAGATGCGGTTCGCCTGAGTCCACAAGCACACTCTGCACCCGCGCCTCTTCTTCGGCCAATTGCACGGCATCAATAGTGCCGCGCATAAACTGAAAGCGCAGATACACGAGGTAAGTGTTCAGCACGTCGGTCTCACAGTAGTTGCGGATACCGGCGATATTGCCCTTCTCGTATTCCGGCCAGACCTGATCGCCTGCCATCCCCATTTTGCCGGGATACCCCAGCATGGTTGCAATCACATCCAAGCCCGCACGGGCGCGCGGCTGGAATCCTGACAACACATCCATCACATCAAGATGCCGCCAGTGATAACGACTTAGATAGTTGTTCCACTTGAAATCACGATTGTTTTCGCCGTGGTCCCAGTAAGTGGCGGCCTGAATTTTATGGCGCAAAGCGCGATAGTGGAGCACCGGCAAATCAAAGCCACCGCCGTTCCACGACACTAACTCAGGCGTGTAACGCTCGATACCGTCATAGAAACGCTGAATAAGCTCAGCCTCGGTGCTGTTCTCGTCACCCAGACTCCACACTTTGAATTCGCCCGGACTTTGCCAGGCGATCGAGATAGCGACGATCTGCTGTTGATATAAAGGCAAGAACTCCGAACCGCTGGATTGCAAGTGATTAAAGACCATGGCTTTCGCGGTATCGGTGTCATTAACACCTTCCAGACCCAGCAACTTGCGCCCCAACTCAACGTCGGGAACAGTCTCGATATCGAACACCATTGTGGTCATACAGCTTGCTCCTTAGCCTGACGATACTTTCAGAGCTTTTCGTTCGCGCAAGCCCTGAACCAGTAGCGCCTTCATTTCACTCACCGCAGTCTCGAAACCCTCGAGCACCGCATGGGCCACAATTGAGTGGCCAATATTCAATTCAACAATATGCGGAATAAGCGTAATCTGCTGCACGTTTGAGTAGTGCAGCCCGTGACCGGCATGCACTCGCAAACCCATCTCATGCGCGTGGCGAGCAGCCAATACAATCCTTTCCAACTCGCGCTCTTTCTGCACTTCTGATTTTGCATCGGCGTAACAACCGGTGTGCAGCTCAACCACCGGCACGCCGGCACGTGCACAAGCATCCAACTGCTCAGGTTCCGGGTCAACAAACAATGACGTCCGAATGCCCTGCGACTGGAGTTGCTCAGAAGCTGCGCGAATTCGGTCGAAGCCAGCGATCACATCCAGACCGCCCTCAGTGGTGAGTTCTTCCCGTTTTTCGGGCACCAGACAAACATCAGTCGGCTTTACTTCACAGGCAATGGCGAGCATTTCATCGGTGACGGCCATCTCGAGATTCATCCGGGTTTGCATCGTCTCCTGCAATACCCGTACATCGCGATCCTGAATATGCCGGCGATCCTCACGCAGATGCACAGTAATGCTATCGGCACCGGCACGCTCTGCAACAAGCGCCGCAACAACCGGGTCAGGATAAAGGGTGCCACGAGCCTGGCGGACCGTAGCGACATGATCGACATTAACGCCGAGTAACAGCTCATCAAACGCTGGAAGAACTTGAGAAGTCATTGGCTTGGTTTTCTGAATTTAAGGAAATATAAAGCAGCTTATAAGAAGCTCTATTTTCGCATCGCTACCCTGCCAGCACAACCATCAACAGACTACTCAGAACGGGCCCTGCCACTCAGCATTGCCGTATACACCTTGCGGGTTTTGAGCTCACGCCCGTCCAGGTAATGATCTAGTGTGTAACGCAATAGACGTTTCGCAGCGCGGCGGGTCTCAAGGTCAGTCCAATTGCCTGCATCAATGGCAAGAAGCACAGAGCCTTTAAACACCAGACTGCCTGTTTCCATAGCCGCCGGCACAACGCCTCGCTCGAGTTGATACTCGTAGTTTTGATCTTTATCGAGCGGTGTATGGTCCAGTGCTGAGTGCCCCAGGTTCAGGCCAAAGCCGAGCTCGGTGAGCAATGCGACTTCAAAGTTACGTAACCCCGGCTCTATGCGCTCAGGGCTTACTAATTCTTCAAGCAATGCCGAGTAATGTGCGAACAGCACAGGGTGCGGATCACGCCGTCCGAGCAACCGGATAAGTAACTCATTGGCGTAAAAGCCGGCCGCCAAACCCGCATCGCGGAGCGTGACGCCCGTGCCGGTGCGCTCGGCCTGTTGCAATGTCGCCAAATCGCCACGGCCTGACCACGATAGCACCAGAGGCTCAAACGGGCGCAGCAATGCGCGTAAGGGGGATTTGGGGCGGCGAGCGCCACGGGCCACTAAACCTATACGTCCAGAGCCCGGCGTAAACACTTCGAGCATCATGCTGGTTTCGCGATACTGCCGTGTGTGCAGTACCCAGGCTGGCTCCAGTTCAACCCGTGTGGGATTCGCCATGAACTCCGTAACTCTGTAAGCGTCGCATTAGCTGACTCAGCGCCGCGTTAATACTCGTCGTAACCAAGCTGGCGCAAAGCCTGCGCATTGTCAGCCCAGTTACTCTTGACCTTTACTCGGGTTTGCAAATGAAACCGCCGACCGAAGATGTTATTTAACTCCAAACGTGCCGAACGGCCCACACCCTTGAGACGCTCGCCTGCCTTGCCAACCACAATACCTTTGTGCGATTCACGATCAACCCAGACGGTGGCATCAACCTTGAGCTGATCGTCAGAATCTTCAAGCACGTTAATCTCGACACCCAGCCCATAAGGCACCTCATCGTGCAGCGACAGCATGAGTTTCTCGCGCAGCACTTCGCCCACGCGGAAGCCCACACCACGATCGGTAAGCATGCCATCTGGAAACAGCTGTGGCCCTGAGGGAATTTGGGCACGTACCAGATCTTTCACTCGTTCTACATGCGGCTGTTTGAGTGCCGACATTGGTATAACTTCAAGGAAGTCGTGTTTCTGAGAGACAGACTGCAAATAGGGAAACAACTGTTCCTTTTTCTTTACATAGTCGATTTTATTAATAAGTAAAATACAGGGTACCTTTGCTTCGGCAACGCGCTGCAGAATGTAGTCATCATTGACACTCCAGCCCCGTGCATCGACCATAAACAAAATCAGATCGGCACCTTCCAGGGAGGCGACAGCGGCTTTGTTCATGGCTTTGTTAATGAGCTTGCCACTGACTTCATGCAGACCCGGGGTATCCACAAAAACAGCCTGTAGGTTGTCCTCCGTCAGAATACCGAGAATGGCATGTCGCGTGGTCTGCGGCTTCGCTGTAACAATGCTGATCTTGTGACCGATTAATGCGTTCAATAGCGTCGACTTGCCGGCATTGGGCCGGCCGACGACGGCAATCATGCCGCTTCTGTAATCGGGAAAAACGCCACCTTCAACCACAAGCTATACCTTATAAAATTATTGAATGAGTCACCCGGTCGCATTGACTGAATGAATGCTAAACGTCCGGATTCAGCCCTTGCGCTCTTGTAACAACTCGAGCATCTGAAAGGCCGCCTGCTGCTCGGCTTTGCGCCGGCTAGCACCGCTGGCTTCCGTTTCTATGCCACGAGGGGCAACCTTGCAAGTCACTTTAAAGGTCTGTTGATGCGCCTTACCGGTGATCTTAAGCACATCATACTCCGGTGGGAGCTCACCCTGTGCCTGTAAATATTCCTGAACCATCGTCTTAGGGTCTTTTAGGTCGCCGTCATCGGGTAAAGACTTCAAACGACTGGCGAACAAACCCTCGATAACCTGTTCTGCGGCCGGGTAGCCGCCATCGAGGTACACCGCGCCCAACACAGCCTCAACGGTATCGGCAAGTATGGAGGCCCGCTGATGGCCTCCGGTGCGCTTCTCGCCGGAACCCAACACCAACTGCCCGGCAATATCGATCTCTCCACCAATTTCAACCAGCGTGCCCTTGCGCACCAGAAACGATCGCAACCGGCTTAGCCCGCCCTCGTCGGTACGGGGCTTTAGCCGATACAAGGCATCGGTAATAACCAACTCAAGGACAGCATCACCGAGGTATTCGAGACGCTCGTTGTGTTCGGATGCGGCACTCCGATGGGTTAGCGCCAAATGCAGAAAGGCGATATCAGAAAAGTTGTAGCTCAACGCGGCCTGTGCCCACTGTGCCGCTTTACTCACTGACCGAACTCAACCATATTGTCGTATTTTACCAGCAGATACAGATTGCCCATATAGTGCACATCTTTCTGATAGATCACACCAACCTGAATATTCCGGTTTTTCTGTTTAATAAAAAAGTCAGCTCCCTTCACGCCGTTAACCGCCTCAATATTCAGACGCTTACTAATTGAATTACGAATAGATCGTATGTTGACGGGCTTGCCTTGATGTTCGGCCTTCACATCGTCAAGGATGGTATCAACTTTGGCCGTCTCCAGATAAATCGGTATCACGATAAATCCCGCGTAGGCGATGAGAGCAACCATACTTAAAATGATTGCCGTAGCGATTGTTGTAATTCCTTGTTGCTTACTGCGCATAACCCTCTCCTCTCACGGTAAGTCCTCTGCAAAGACTACTCCCCTGCATCAGTCCTGCGTTATTCAATCGCCATGCCAATGCGCCGCCATTGCAATGAACCTGGAAAATCCCAGTTCATCCAGATACGCACAGCACGACCAACGACATGATCCGCTGGAATAAAGCCCACTCCGGGGTAACGACTGTCGCGACTGTTGTCGCGGTTGTCACCCATCATGAAGTAGTGACCTTCCGGCACAACAAATGTGCCTTCCATACTCTGCTGGTATGGCATTAACAAAATATCATGCTCTACCGTACCAAGAGATTCTCGGGCAATCCGCACCTCAGCCCCAAGATCAGTCTCATACAAACCCAAGTATTCAAGGCTTACGGGCTCATTATTAACGTAAAGCCGCTTATTCCGATAGGTGATTTTGTCGCCGGGCAACCCGATAAGGCGCTTGATGTAATTAACACTGGGGTCAGCAGGCAATCTGAAAACCACCACATCGCCCTGCTTCGGTTCGCCAAAATCAACAATTTCTGTATTCAACACCGGCAGGCGCAGGCCGTATTCAAACTTATTCACAAAAATAAAATCGCCGACAAGCAACGTGGGCATCATCGAACTGGATGGAATCCGGAACGGTTCAAATAAAAACGAACGCACCACCAGCACAATGAGCAGCACCGGAAAAAATGACCGTGCGTATTCAACATATATCGGTTCGCGAATGGCGTTGGGCGATAACGCCTCACCCGCATCACGCCGATCTTCGGCGGTCACGGATGATTGACCTGTCTGGCGCAAATACACCAACCAGATTCCCCACACCACGCCTGTTACAGCTGTGGCAATAACCAGCACTAACGAAAAATCAATACTCATTGTTCTTTTAGGTATCCTGTAACTTCGTCTGCATTCAGATTACCGGGGTTAACCCATTAGTAATCATCACTTCTTAGAGGATGTATCTGTCGACTGCAAAACCGCCAGAAACGCTTCCTGCGGAATCTCTACCGAACCGAACTGTTTCATGCGTTTTTTACCGGCTTTCTGCTTCTCCAGCAACTTACGTTTACGAGAGATATCGCCACCGTAACACTTAGCGGTTACGTTTTTACGCAGGGCTTTCACCGACGAGCGCGCAACAATGGTTCCGCCGATGGTTGCCTGAATGGCGATTTCAAACATTTGCCGGGGGATGAGCTCACGGAGCTTGTCCACCAGTTGCCGCCCACGGGCATAGGCCGTGTCGCGGTGCACAATGATGGACAAGGCATCGACCTTTTCTTTATTAATCATGATATCAAGCCGCACCAGGTCGCCCTCACGGAAATCGGCGAGGTGATAGTCGAGTGACGCAAACCCGCGGCTCAGCGACTTTAAACGATCGAAGAAATCAAGCACGATTTCAGCCAGAGGCAACTCATAATCAAGCGTAACGTTGGTACCGTGATGCTTCATTCCCGTCTGGATACCGCGCTTCTCAATACACAGCCTGTCTCTTATACACATCTGACGCTGCCGACGATCTACTCTGTGTAGAT
>CAJXQV010000031.1 GCA_913058165.1 uncultured Chromatiales bacterium
GGAACTGGGACTGCGGTAAGCATAAAAGCACCTGATGAGCCATCGCTAAGAGTGCCGACACCAACAATCTGACCTGACGCGTTAATATCATAAGCCTCATCAAGACTGACAAAACCAGTCCCCGTCAAATCAACCAATGTGTTTATGTCAATCATGTTAACGCCATCATAAGAAACAGAGGCTGCTTTTAACGCTATTAACTTAAGACAAAGAGCATCGTATTACTGCGCATAAAAAAACGGCGCTCATCAGAGCGCCGTTTTTGCTTTTTTTATGGAAGGACTTTTACAACCCCTCGCAGAGAGTCGATAGCCCATCGTTGTTACTGCCTTTTAGCCGCGCCTGCCTTTCAGCTTCTGCACAGCGCGGTAACGCGCGGCAGCCTCAACCAACTGCAGCCGGGCATGTTCGAGGCTTTGCTTATCGCCAGCGGCAGAAACGGCAGCCTCAGCAGCATCCTGAGCAATTTTTGCAACTTCTTCATCAAGCTGTTCACCACGCAATGCAGTATCAGCAAGCACAGTCACCAAATGAGGCTGAACCTCAAGCAGACCACCGGTCACGTAGAAGAACTGCTCATCACCACCAACCACATCGACCCGCAACTCACCCGGACGAAGGTCAGCCAGCATCGGTGCGTGGCGAGGGGCAATACCCACATCGCCACCGCGTGCAGGAGCGAACACCATGTTGGCCTCACCTGAGAAGATGTGACCTTCGGCGCTAACGATTTCGACGTTAATAGTAGCCATTGCTTTACCTTAGCTAGCAGCTCACGCTGCCTTAAAGTGTTTTTGCCTTTTCGACAGCTTCTTCGATGCCGCCAACCATGTAGAACGCCTGCTCCGGCAGATCATCGTATTCACCTGCAACGATGCCTTTAAAGCCGCGAATGGTGTCAGCCAGACTCACGTACTTACCAGGAGCACCTGTAAAGGTTTCCGCAACAGTGAACGGTTGTGACAGGAAGCGCTGCACTTTACGTGCGCGCTGTACAACCTGCTTATCTTCTTCAGATAATTCGTCCATACCCAGAATTGCGATGATGTCCTGCAGTTCTGCATAGCGCTGCAATACAGCCTGAACTGCACGGGCAGTTTCATAATGCTCTGCAGAAATAACATTCGGATCAAGCAGGCGGCTGGATGAATCAAGGGGATCCACAGCAGGGTAAATACCCAGCTCAGAAATCGCACGTGACAATACGAGCGTCGCGTCCAAGTGAGCAAAGGTGGTTGCCGGAGATGGATCAGTCAAATCATCCGCCGGCACGTAAACGGCTTGGAACGAAGTAATAGAGCCCACTTTAGTTGAGGTAATGCGTTCCTGAAGAACACCCATTTCCTCAGCCAGAGTAGGCTGATAACCCACCGCAGAAGGCATACGCCCCAGCAGCGCCGATACTTCGGTGCCGGCCAGTGTGTAACGATAGATGTTATCAACAAACATCAAAACGTCCATGCCCTGATCACGGAATTCTTCCGCCATAGTCAATCCGGTTAGCGCTACCCGCAGCCGGTTGCCAGGAGGCTCATTCATCTGGCCATAGACCAGTGATACTTTTGGCAAAACGCCAGACTCTTCCATCTCGTAGTAGAAGTCATTGCCTTCACGAGTGCGCTCACCAACACCGGCGAATACTGAGAAACCACCGTGAGCCTTAGCGATATTGTTAATCAGCTCCATCAGCGTAACGGTCTTACCAACACCCGCACCGCCAAACAAACCAATCTTACCGCCCTTACCAATTGGCATAACCAAGTCGATAACTTTAATGCCGGTTTCAAGCAGTTCAGTAGAAGCCGCCTGCTCTTCATAAGTAGGCGCTGCACGATGGATCGGCATACGTTTTTCTTCGCCGATAGGGCCGCCGTTGTCAATCGGGTCGCCAAGCACGTTCATGATGCGCCCAAGAGTCTTTTCACCAACCGGCACCTGAATAGGAGCCCCGGTAGCACTCACTTTAATGCCGCGGGACAAGCCTTCACTGGCACCCATCGCAATCGCGCGAACCACGCCATCGCCCAGCTGCTGCTGAACTTCGAGGGTCAGATCAAGCGACTCAATTTTGAGTGCGTCGTAAATTTTTGGCAGTTCGTCGCGTGGAAACTCCACGTCAACAACCGCGCCGATTACCTGTACAACTTTTCCCGAGCTCATGCTTTCGTCCTCTGGTGGCTGAGTCTGTCTCAGCCCCTAAAAAAATCTAAAACCATCAAAAATCTAACTCATTATTGGCCTACTAAAGCAGCCAAACTCTCTATTTAATCTGAAACTGCAGCAGCACCGCCAACGATCTCAGAAATTTCCTGAGTGATAGCTGCCTGGCGAGCCTTATTAGCAGCAGTTTCGAGCGTATCAATCATCTTGCCCGCATTGTCTGTCGCGCTCTTCATCGCCACCATTTTCGAGGCCATTTCACAGGCTACGTTT
The DNA here is from genome assembly GCA_913058165.1 of uncultured Chromatiales bacterium. Classification (GTDB taxonomy): domain Bacteria; phylum Pseudomonadota; class Gammaproteobacteria; order Steroidobacterales; genus JABIQA01. The sequence continues at coordinate 2,434 of CAJXQV010000031.1, forward strand.
TCAACAGCACCACGATAAACCTGCGATTCGATATAACGCATCAACACGCCATCAAGCAGATCGGCTGCATCAGGCTCGTAGATGTAATCCCAGTGCTTCGGTAGATCATCAGCATCAGGTGCATCGACCGGGATCAGGGTCTTAACATCAGGAACCTGGCTCATCGTGTTTTTATACACGTTGTGCAGCAGGAACAATCGATCGATAGTGCCGTCGGTGTACGAATCAAGCATCAGCTTGATCGCGCCTAGCAGGTCAGCTACCTGAGGGTTTTCGCCAAGATTCTGGGCTGCCGCTACAACATTAACGTCGATGCTGCGGAAGAACTGCGTGGCTTTAGCGCCAATCAAACACAGGTCAACTTCAACACCTTTGTCTTTCCACTCACCGATCTCATTGATCAGCTTACGGAAGGTATTGGTGTTTAAGCCACCACACAGTCCGCGGTCAGTCGAAATAACAATGTAGCCAACCCGTTTTATGCTCTCGCGCTCGATCAAGTAAGGATGACGATACTCAGGGTTTGCCTGATACAAGTGACCCACTGCAGTGCGAATCTTGTCCGCATAGGGGCGGGTAGCCTCCATGCGTTGCTGAGTCCGACGCAGCTTTGATGCTGCAACCATCTCCATCGCCCTCGTGATCTTCTGCGTATTTTTTACGCTACCGATCTTGCTGCGAATTTCTTTAAGATTTGCCATTTTAAAGTCTCTGCTGAAGCCTTTATTAAACGAGCTTAGTAAGCGCCGTTAGTTTTAAAGTCTTCGATAGCCGTCTTCATGCCAGCTGCAATGTCATCATCGAATTTGCCAGTCGCATTAATACCCTCTACCACGGCGCTGTGCTTATCATTGATAAACGCATGCATGGCTGCTTCAAATGGCACGATGTCATTAACGGGCACATCATCAAGGTAACCTTCGTTAGCAGCAAACAATGAAAGCGCCATCTCGCCCACTGAAAGTGGTGAGTACTGAGGCTGTTTCATCAGCTCCATAACGCGCTGACCGCGCTCGAGCTGCTTACGGGTTGCTTCGTCAAGGTCAGACGCGAACTGAGCAAATGCTGCCAATTCACGATACTGAGCCAGAGCCAGACGAGTACCACCACCGAGCTTCTTAATGATCTTCGTCTGAGCAGAACCGCCCACACGAGATACAGAAAGACCGGCGTTAATAGCAGGACGGATACCGGCATTAAACAAATCTGTTTCTAAGAAGATCTGGCCATCGGTAATCGAAATCACATTGGTTGGAACGAACGCAGATACGTCACCAGCCTGAGTTTCAATAATGGGCAGTGCGGTCAAAGAACCGGTCTTGCCTTTAACTCGACCTTCAGTCAAACGCTCAACTTCATCGGCGTTAATACGTGATGCGCGCTCAAGCAACCGTGAATGGAGATAGAACACGTCACCCGGATACGCTTCGCGACCTGGAGGACGACGCAGCAACAGAGATACCTGACGGTATGCCCAGGCTTGCTTGGTAAGATCATCATAAACAATCAGTGCGTCTTCGCCGATATCGCGGAAGTACTCACCCATTGAACAACCTGAGTACGGTGCGATGTACTGCAGAGCAGCGGATTCAGCCGCAGACGCAGCAACGATAATGGTGTGGTCCATTGCGCCGTGCTCTTCGAGCTTACGGACTACGTTAGCAATGGTAGATGCTTTCTGACCGATAGCGACGTAGATACATTTAACGCCGGTGCCTTTCTGGTTGATGATGGCATCAATCGCAACAGCTGTTTTACCGGTCTGGCGATCGCCAATAATCAACTCGCGCTGGCCGCGACCAACAGGAACCATGGCATCAATAGATTTCAACCCGGTCTGAACCGGCTGATCAACTGATTTACGCTCAATAACACCGGGCGCTACTTTCTCAATAGGCGAAACTAATTTCGCATTGATAGGGCCCTTACCGTCAAGAGGCTCGCCCAACGAGTTAACCACGCGCCCGAGCAGTTCGGGACCTACTGGCACTTCAAGAATACGACCAGTGGTTTTAACCGTGTCGCCTTCAGAGATATGCTTGTAGTCGCCTAAAACCACGGCACCAACGGAGTCTTTCTCGAGGTTAAGCGCGAGGCCGAAGGTGTCGCCCGGGAACTCCAGCATCTCACCATACTGAGCGTCGCCTAGACCATGAATACGGGTAATGCCGTCAGTAACTGAGATTACGGTGCCCACATCACGGGCCTCTGCCGAACTCTCGAAGTTGCTGATGCGTTCCTTAATCAGAGCACTGATTTCAGAAGCTTTGATAGCCATCTCTTATTTCCTCTAGTTCATCAAAGAACGGGTTAATTTGGCGAGACCGGTACTGACCGATCCGTCAATTACAAGATCATCTGCCTGCAGCTTGGCGCCACCAATCAGACTCTCATCCAGTTCTACTGTCAGATTTACATCGCGGCCAAAACGCTTTTTCAGCGCCGCGACAAATATTTCTTGTTGTGCTGCATCAATTACCGTGGCCGTTGTCAGCGTGACATCAACCCGGTTTTCAACATTTGCTTTCAGCGCGTCAAAAGCCACTGCGATCTCTGGCAAAACTAACAAGCGCTTGTTTTCGACCAACAGTTGCAACAAATTGTGCAACTGCGAGCCTTCACCCGCTTCAATGCCACCGGATTTGCCGGCGATCTCAGCGATCAGCTCAATAAGCGCCTTTATATCAGTGCCGGGAGCTTCTATTAATGCTGCAATATCTGCATCACTAACAGTAACGCCAGCGGCCTGCAGTACATCAGACCACGGCTGCAATTGACCGGCAGGGTTCGCCAGTTCAAATACTGCTTTCGCGTAGGGCTGAGCTATGGCTGCATTTCCGGCCATGGGTTACTCCTAATCGTCCTAGATCTGCGCTGCAAGATTGTCGAGCAGCTCTTTGTGTGAAGCTGCATCAATCTCTTTCGAGACAATCTTTTCGGCACCGGCAATTGCGATACTGGCCACTTGTCCGCGAAGCTCTTCTCGAGCACGACTCACTTCCTGCTCAACCTCTGCTTTAGCAGAAGCCAGAATGCGCTCCCGCTCAGATTCTGCAGCAACACGAGCTTCATCAACAATAGATGTCCCACGACCGTTGGCTTGATCGACAATTTCACGAGCCTGGCCACGAGCCGCATCAACAATGACGACACGCTCTTGCTCTGCTTCTTCAAGGGCCCGTGAGCCCTTGCTAGCGGCCGCAAGTCCGTCCGCAATGATGGTTTGACGCTCTTCGATCACTTCCATGATCAAGGGCCAAACAAACGCCTTACAAAACCAAACAAAGAGCCCGAAGGCGATCATTTGACCTAATAACGTGCTGTTAATATCCACGCTGCTTTACTCCTCAGGGTGTTTCTAAAAACCAGCTGTTAGAAACCCTAAAACCTATTTTCCGATGAACGGCTCAAACTGAGCGATAAACGGATTAGCGAAAGCGAAGAACAACGCAATACCCACACCGATCATGGCAACCGCATCAAGCAGCGCTACGACCAAAAACATTTTGGTCTGCAACATCGGAGCCAGTTCAGGCTGACGTGCACAACCTTCTAAGAAGCGACCACCCAACAGACCCATACCAATACCAACACCCAGCGCACCAAAACCAATGAGGATTGCGACTGCGATTGCGGTCAAACCAATTACCATATCCATCGAACAGCTCCTAACTTAAGCATCAAACAATCAAAAAACCAAAAAACAAACTCTGTAGCGCTACGCGCCCAAAATACTTCTACTTACTAATGTGACTCGTGTGCCTGACTCAGATAAACAATAGTCAGCATCATGAAAATATACGCCTGGAGGGTGACCACCAGAATGTGAAAAATAGCCCAGGCGATATGCAGGATTACGCCTATAAAGCCGTAGACCGGCCCGATAGCGCTGACCAGAATTGAGCCGAATAACAGGGCAATCAAAATAAACATCAACTCACCGGCGTACATGTTGCCGAAAAGTCGTAAAGAGAGAGAAAGAGGCTTAGCCAGCAAGGCTACCAGCTCGAGAACAAAGTTAAACGCCATCACAAACGGCCAGAAGACCTTTGGCATACCCAGTTCTTTAGGGTTCAGAGGGTTCATCATAAGCTCACCAACGATGAAACCGCCGACCCCCTTGTTCTTAAGGCTGTAGAACAAAATGAGGGCGAAGATCGAAAGCGACAGACCAAAGGTGATGTTGACGTCGGTCGAAGGCACAATCTTCATATAAGGAATGCCTAACAACATTGCGATTTCGGGGATGAGATCAACCGGAATCAAATCCATCAGATTCATCAGGAAGATCCAGCAAACTATCGTCAGGGCCAGTGGAGCAATGAGCTTGCTATCGCCATGGAAGGTTTCTCTCACGCTGGTGGCAACGAAATCGTAAACAACTTCAACAAAGGTCTGAAGCTTGCCTGGGTTTTCCAAGGTCATGCTTTTAGCAACCTTAAAGAACAGCGCGCAGAAGGTGACGCCCAGCAAAACAGTCCAAAACATCGAATCAACATTAACGGCCCAAAAGTTGCCAGAACAAGCAATAGGGTTACTTTCCGTGCTCCATAGCCAGCCATCGGGGCCGAGGCACGCCTGATGGTTCTGCAGGTGATGTTCGATATATTGAGACGCTGTTTTTGCGCCGTCAGCTGATGATGACATGGTTAGATTTCGTCTCTATCTTCGTCGTCTACATTACCGAGCCGGGCGCGCTCTTCGCGCGCTATCCGGTTCGCTTCCAATACAGCCGGATCGGCCGGCAGGAAATTCCGTCTTACTGTGACCAGGTGCACAAGAAAACATGCGCCATAGCCAGAAATCGTTGGTACTAAATCAACCTGGAACACCTTTATCGCAAAGATGAACAAGGCCACCGTCAGTACCGCTTTTATTAATTCGCTCAGATACAAGCTACCGAGAAAACTCTCAGGTGCCGTACCCGCGGCGCGAGCCATTCGCAGAGCCTGCCAGAGATTGGTTACAAGACCAATACACCCTCCGGCCAGCGCTGAAACAGCCCAATTCATACCACCTAACCAGCCCATAAAAGCAGCTATTAGCGCGGTAACCAGCAGTTGCCATCCGGCTAACCGGTAGGCCTCAATACGCATCATCTGGATTACCTGCGTGTCGCCCGGGTTAGCGGGCGGGCGGACAAAAACGCTGTAGACCAACAGTTACGCCGCGTTTCGCGAGGTTTGGCTGGCTGCCGAACCAGCGCAAGCCAATTCAGCCCGCGCATTGTATGGAGTTAGCAGATGCCATTCAAGCCCTGCGGCACCGCTTGAGCAAAAAATAACCAGCCATGACTAAAACCGTTTATTTAATGTGCGCCAAAATACCGTCGAGCTCATCCAGAGAATTGTAGTTAATGACAAGCTTTCCCTTGCCTTTCGGGGTGTGCTGAATTGCAACGGAGGCACCCAATTTGGCAGAAAGGTCATCCTGCAGACGCTGGGTATCTTTATCCAACGGCTTGGGAAATTTCGTCGGAGCCTCGTCACCAACTAACATCTTGCGGACAGCTGCCTCGGTTTCGCGCACGGACAAGCCCTTGTCGACAACGACTCTCGCCAACCGAGCCTGTTTAAATTTATCCTGAATCCCCAACAACGCGCGCGCATGCCCCATATCAAGCTCGCGCTCACGCAGGTAATTTCGCACTTCAGGGCCAAGATCCAGCAAGCGCAGCAGGTTCGAGACCGACGCTCGGGATTTACCCACCGCTTCGGCGGCCTTCTGATGCGTGACTTCAAACTCATCGATAAGGCGTTTTAACGCAAGCGCCTCTTCCAGCGGGTTAAGGTCCTCACGCTGAATATTTTCAATAAGTGACACCGCCACGGCCGCAGAATCGGGTATATCGCGGATAACTACTGGTATTTCGTCAAGATCAGCAATTTTGGCGGCACGCCAGCGACGCTCACCCGCAATGATTTCGTAGCGCCCCTTATTCGCGCCTTTCAAAGGACGAACCACGATGGGCTGGATTACGCCTTGGGTGCGAATAGACTCCGCCAACTCTTGCAGCGCTTCTTTGCGCATGTCCAGTCGCGGCTGGTATGCGCCACGCTGCAACAAATCAAGCGGCAAACTGCCAAACGCAGCACCGGGCACATCCGATCGCATGCCTGGGGTGACGGAGGGTGCTGCTGGTGTTGCGACACTGTCCGACTGCCTTGGTTTCACCGGTACTGGCCGGGCCGGGCCGGGCGCCGGAGCCGAACTGCCCCCAAGCAATGCATCAAGGCCACGGCCTAAGCCGGTTTTCTTCGGAGCTGGTTTCTTGTCTGCCATAGAGAAGCTACTTATCGCACGCCGATATTTAAAGAATTAGAGGATGAGAGGTTAACGAACTATGCAGCAACAGCCTGACGCCGCTGCATAACCTCGCTTGCCAGTGCGAGGTACGCCATCGAACCGCGGGAACGGGGCGCGTGCTTCAATACGGGCACGCCAAAGCTGGGCGCCTCGGCTAAACGCACGTTTCGAGGAATAATAGCGCTGTATATAGTGTCTGCGAAGTGCTCGGCCAATTGCGTTGAAACATCAGTAGATAAGCGGTTTCGGGGGTCATACATGGTGCGCAGCAGACCTTCGATTTCCAGCTTGTGGTTTACCGAATTGCGCACCTGGCGAATGGTCTCCAGCAAAGACGACAAGCCCTCAAGTGCATAAAATTCGCACTGCACTGGCACCAGCACGCCATCTGCGGCAGTCATCGCATTCAAGGTAAGCATGTTAATAGTGGGCGGACAGTCAATCAGGATGAAATCGTAGCGATCCTGAACCGTTTCGAGCGCAGCCCGCAGCTTGGTCTCACGGCCCAACTCCTGCATAAGGCGCACTTCAGCAGCGGTTAGATCAGAGTTTGCGGGTATCAGATGGTAACCGGCGGCTTCTGCATCGATAATCGCATCAGAGATGCTAACTTCGCCTAAAAGAACTTCGCAGCTGGTTGCGGTAAGATTATTCTTGTCCACACCGCTGCCGGTACTCGCGTTGCCCTGCGGATCGAGGTCGACCAACAAAACACGCTGGTCGCCAGCCGCTAAGGAGGCGCCCAAATTTACAGCGGTGGTGGTTTTGCCCACGCCGCCTTTTTGATTGGATACTGCAATTATTCGGGCCATTGGTTTTTCCATTGGTCGGTGGCGTTATAGCGCCGTGCGGCTGCCGTTGGAATCGCCGACCCCTGTCGCGCAACCCCCCGGATAGCCTAAGTTTTCGTTCAGTTAGCTCAGCGGCCCCATCATCACCATATGCCCTGTCTCTTATACACATCTGACGCTGCCGACGATCTACTCTGTGTAG
>CAJXQV010000032.1 GCA_913058165.1 uncultured Chromatiales bacterium
TCTACACAGAGTAGATCGTCGGCAGCGTCAGATGTGTATAAGAGACAGGTTCATATCCGGGTTCGGATTGTTTCTTTCATCACCTGACATAGCGTTACAGACACCATCCCTAATCAATTTGTTCCATGTTGCAAGCCGATAGCATCGCCACTCGGCTGCAAACTCACACCTGCCGTCTCAGTGTACTCAAAAACCCTGTTGCACAAAGCACGGAAACGGCAGCAATCCACTGTAAAGAGATGGGGTCGGGACCGTCGAATTCAAGTTAGCTAAGGTTTTAGCGTCACCCTAATTCGTCCGATCCACGGCCAACGACCGCCCGGCAGCAAGGCAACATTGCAACCAGTTCACAAAAATGAATGAAAACCTCTGTTTTAATTAGCATTTCACCCCTAATTACTTGAGACAGGAGGCTAACAGCCCTTATTATGGAATCTGTTACGACTGTTCCACAGGCTTATGCCGCAGTCGGGGTTACGTTTGAGTGCAGTTGTGGCTGTTAGGGTTGTGTTGTCGACAACATACCTGAACATACTGACGGGAAGCATGGATAGCTTACCGCGGGGCATGCCTACTTTGGATCTACAAACAAAATTTGAGGGATGGCGAAGTCAGGATATGACTTCGACGCTCGCTGCTGTCAATCAACATGCGCCGTTCTGGGTGTCTCTGAGTCTCGTTGTAGTTATCGCCTGGTATCTGGCGAAAATATTTTGGGCTCTGTTTCCCGAACCTGACATTGCAATCTCGGACACTCCGGCACGGGGGGCCTCTGCGCCCGTAACCAGCGCCGCAACCAAACAATCTTACGAGGGTATTGTCGATGCGCATATTTTCGGCGAAAGCACCAATAGCGATGCCTTGCCAGTTATGGCGGCAGAGAACGCACCCGAAACCCGACTGAATCTGAAACTGCATGGCGCAGTTATGTCGACAGATCCGACTACGGCCCACGCCATCATTAGCGAATCGGGCAAAGGCAACGAAGTCTATTTCGTCGGCGATGCAATTCCAGGCGGTGCCAAACTGCATGAAGTTCAAAGCAGACTGGTTATTCTAAATCGCGGCGGCGTACTTGAAACCCTTAAGCTACCAGAGCTTACAAAAGGCACATCATTGGCTCGGACGCCCACCAGTAGCGCAAGGCGTTCTTTTGGCCCGCGCAGCGTCCGCGATAATTCTGGAGATTCAGCACCGGACACCATTGCCAGGTTCACCGATATTGTTCGGCCTCAGCCGTACATGCCAAATGGGAAACTTAAGGGCTACCGGCTATACCCCGGACGCGACCGCAAGCGTTTTGCCGCTATAGGCCTGCGTCCCGGCGACCTGGTTACCAATATAAATGGCGTTCCTCTGAATGACATGGCGCAGGGAATGAGTCTGTTTCAGAGTATGGGCGAAGTTACTCAGCTCACGGTTACACTAGAGCGCAATGGACAAGCACAGGTGTTAACGATTGATACCAGTGAAATGACAAACAAGGGCGATAACGAATAATGATTTCAGGCATAGGCACACTGCGCGGACAGATATTGGCTCCGTTAGCAATACTGATTTTACTCAGCCTAAATAGTGCTGTTGCATCGGCGCAGGCTACCATCACGCCCAACTACAAAGACGCCGATATACAACAAATTATCGAAGCCGTCAGTGCGGTCACCGGCAAAAACTTTGTGCTGGATCCGCGGGTAAAAGCTCAGGTCACCATGCTGTCATCCTCGCCAATGAGTCCCGATGCATTTTACGAAGCCTTTCTTTCTATTTTGCAGGTCTATGGATTTGTCGCCGTGCCCTCGGGTGACATCATCAAAATATTGCCCGACGCCAACGCCCGCCAAATGCCCGGTTGGGAAGGTCGCGAAGATGGCCGCGATGATGACATTGTGACGCGAGTTGTGGTGGTGAATAATGTGTCAGCAGCGCAACTGGTGCCCATACTTCGACCTTTGATTCCTCAGTACGGGCATTTGGCCGCACACTCTGTTTCCAACATGCTGATCATTTCCGACCGCTCAGCCAATGTCGACCGACTGCTATCCATCATCCGGCGTATCGATCAGGCTGGTGACGATGAGTTTGAGATCATTCGTTTATCGCATGCCTCAGCTTCGGACACCGTTCGTGTCGTAACAGCATTACAGCAAGGTGCGCGCGCCGAACAAGGCATTACCACGCGGCAAACAACCATCGTTGCAGATGACCGCACCAACAGTGTTCTGGTGAGCGGTGATAAGGCAGAACGTCTGCGCTTGCGCGCACTGATAACCCACCTGGATACTCCGCTGGAAGATGGTGGCGATACCAGAGTGCGTTACCTCCGCTATGCCAATGCTATTGATCTGGCTGCCAAGCTGGAAACGCAATATGCGGGACGGTCAAGCACTGCTGATGAAAGCGGATCCGGCGCTCGCAACGACATTGTTATTTGGGCCGATGAAGAGACCAATGCGCTCATTGTCACCGCGCCACCTAAAGTGATGCGTTCGATGATGACGGTAATCGATAAAATTGATATCCGCCGCGCGCAGGTTCTGGTCGAAGCTATTGTGGTCGAAGTACTTGCCGAAGAAGCAGCAACTCTGGGGGTTACCTGGGCCGCCTATGACGAAGGCCTTGCTATTGGCGCCAGCAACTTCTCACAAATCTCACCGGGGGCGGTGGGTATACTAGGTGCGGCCTTAAGCGACAACCTCGGAAATGATGCCCTCTCAGGTATTACCGATGGTATTAACTTCGGCCTTGGCAAGGTCTCTGAAAATGGACTCAGCTTCGCCGCCGTTATCCAAGCGTTGGAAGCAAACACCAATGCCAACATTATGGCTACGCCGACACTCGTCACCATGGATAATGAAGAAGCTCAAATTGAAGTGGGCCAGCAAGTCCCATTTGTCACCGGCAGTTACACCAATACCGGCGGCGCCGGCGGTGCAGTAAACCCGTTCCAGACAGTTGAACGGCAACAGGTTGGCCTCACCTTGAAAATCACCCCACAAATCAACGAGGGTGATGCCATTTTACTGACCATAGATCAGGTGGTTTCCAGCGTAAGTGACAGCACTCAGGCCGTTGACCTCATTACCAACAATCGCTCCATCACCACCTCGGTTATCGTCGATGATGGGGCAACTCTGGTGCTTGGTGGTTTGATTCGTGATGAGATGCGTGAAAAGGAACAACGCGTGCCATTTCTGGGCAGTATTCCATTGCTAGGGGCACTGTTCCGGGGCAAGGAAGCAACGCTCGTAAAGACCAATCTGATGGTTTTTATCAAACCCACTATCCTCCGCAACAGCACTCAGGCCGCGATGGCCACCAACGAAAAATACACGCTGATTCGTGATATGCAAATTGAAGCTCAGGGAGAAGAATCATTTAACCTGGGCGATCGCCCTGCGCTGCCGGAAATTGAGTCGACGCGGATCATCAGCACCATCGACCTGCGTAACTCTAACGCTTCGGCAACAAGTGTAAAGGAACCTTGAGCGCATCATGGACCCTGATACAGACTCACAGCGTCTTACGGAAGATCTCGCAGCTGCGAATATCGAATTCATTGAAGACGATGAGCCTGCGTCATTAAGCAACAACCGCGGGACCGAAGCCGGGCCTGTTGTTCCCGAAATCGAAGGTGATAAACCCGGCCCGCTGTTGCCGTTCGCTTTTGCCAAACGTCATGGCGTATTAGCCCGACGGCTTGTTGATGGCAGCATCAATACTCTAGTGCGCGCTAACGCCGACCCGGTGAGCCTCACCGAAGCACGTCGCGTCATCGGTGGCGCTCTAAACACCAGCATCATTAGCATTGAAGAATTTGAGCAAACCTTACAACAAGCCTACGAAGATAACTCCGGCTCAACCATGCAAATGGTTGAAGGCTTCGATGATGAGTCGGATCTGCTTCGCGTGGCTCAGGAACTCCCCGAACCTTCCGACCTACTCGAAGCTGATGACGATGCACCAATTATTCGTCTGATCAACGCGGTGCTTACCGCTGCCATCAAAGAAAATGCATCGGATATTCATATCGAGCCGTTTGAAAACCGACTCGTCATCCGCTTCCGTGTGGACGGCATGTTAAAAGAAGTTTTGCAGTCCCGTCGTGCTGTAGCACCTCTGGTTGTATCGCGTATTAAGGTTATGTCGGCACTCGATATTGCCGAAAAACGATTGCCTCAGGATGGTCGTATCTCACTGCGTATTGCGGGTCGTGCGGTCGATGTTCGTGTGTCGACTATTCCTTCCGGCCATGGCGAGCGTGTGGTGCTGCGCTTGCTCGACAAACAGGCCGGCCGATTGAACCTTAACTCATTGGGCATGGAGCCTGAGTCGCGAAAATTAATGACCGATCTTATTCATCGGCCACACGGAATTATTCTTGTTACTGGCCCTACAGGTTCGGGCAAGACCACGTCGCTGTACGCCGCGCTGGAACAAATTAACAGTAACAGTCGCAATATCCTGACAGTTGAAGACCCCATCGAGTATTACCTCGACGGTATCGGCCAGACTCAGGTAAATACCAAAGTAAACATGACCTTTGCCAAAGGGCTCCGCGCTATCCTCCGTCAGGATCCGGACATCGTCATGGTGGGCGAAATTCGCGACCTTGAAACCGCCGAGATCGCAATTCAAGCCAGTTTAACGGGTCACCTGGTGCTCTCCACCCTGCATACCAATACGGCTGTGGGTGCGGTAACCCGCCTCCGTGACATGGGAGTTGAGCCTTTCCTATTATCATCGAGTTTAATCGGCGTGGTGGCGCAACGACTTGTTCGTGTGCTGGATCCGGATACCCGTGTTGCCTATACCGCCAGCGAGTTTGAATGCACCGGGCTTGAGGCCGACCGGGCGAACCCACCGACACTTTACCGCGCCAGTGAAGAAGCCCTGCGCAACGGTGCCGGCTTTCATGGCCGCAGCGGCATATACGAAGTTATTGCCGTGGATAATGCCATGCGCACCATGATTCATGACGGTGCCGGCGAACACGAACTTGAGAAATACGCTCGCAGCATGAGCAAAGGCATTCGCGAAGATGGCCTGCGCAAAGTTTACGATGGGACCACCACCCTTGAAGAAGTTCTGCGTGTTACACGTGCCTCATAATGGGACTGTTAATTAGCTATGGGTGCATTTGAATACACCGCAGTAGACGCTGCGGGCAAAGAACGCAAAGGCGTACTCGAAGGTGAAACGGCCCGCCAGGTGCGGCAACTGCTCCGCGAGAAAAGCCTATTTCCGCTGGATGTTGCTGAGGTTAAAGAGAAGGCCGATGACGGCCATTTCTCAATATCGTTTGGCGGTGGTATTTCTGCTGCGGACCTGGCGATGTTTACCCGTCAGCTGGCCACTTTAGTGAATGCCGCTCTGCCGCTCGAAACAGCACTAAAAGCGGTCGCCGAACAAACCGAGCATCCAAAGATCCAGAGTATCGTCTTAAGCGTGCGCTCACGGGTAATGGAAGGTCATACCTTTGCCGACGGACTGAAAGACTTTCCCAAGGCCTTCCCTGAACTGTATATAGCCACAGTAGCCGCGGGCGAGCAGTCGGGTCATCTCGACACCGTGCTGGAACGACTCGCCGACTACACTGAGGCACGCCAGGAGCTGCGCCAGAAAGTCCAACAGGCAATGATTTATCCTGCGGTGCTCATTGTGCTGGCATTTGGCATCGTAACTCTGATGCTGGTGTATGTAGTGCCGAAGGTCGTTGGCGTATTCACCGACAGCGGACGCGAACTGCCCGCGATGACTCGTGTTCTAATCGGGGTCAGCGAGTTCTTACAAAGCTACGGTCTGCTTCTCGGTATCATTCTAGTCATTGCCGGATTTGCGTTTAACCGGATGTTGCAATACCCGGAGCCACGACGGGCATTCGATAAGGCTCTGTTAAAAATACCGCTAGTCGGCCGACTGGTGCGCGGATTTAATACCGCCCGCTTCACCCGCACCTTCAGTATCCTTACTGGTGCTGGTGTTCCGGTGCTCGACTGCCTGCGCATTTCCAGCGAAGTGATCGTGAATACACCAATGAAAATTGCCGTCGAAGAAGCGTCGAATCGCGTTCGTGAAGGTGCACCCATTGGTGCTTCGCTAGCAAAAAGCGGTTACTTCCCGCCTATCTGCGTGCATTTAATTGCCAGTGGCGAAAGTAGCGGGCAGCTCGAAAACATGTTGGGTCGCGCGGCACATAATCAGGAACGCGAGATGGACGGCCTCATTGCCACCATGCTCGGCATTCTTGAGCCAGCCGTTATTGTTGGTATGGGCATTATCGTGACGTTTATCGTGCTGTCGATTTTGCTGCCCATTTTCCAGCTCAACGAACTGGTCGGTTAAGCCCGCACCTTCGTAGCCTGCCTGCAAAGCCAGCCCCACCAAGATGCTATTGGTTTAACTCAAAACCAAAGCGACCATTACCGACTCACCTGCTTTGCTGCAAAACACTTACGTGAACCCAACGGTTCCACATAATGAGTGTGTCACTTTGTGACATAAGTCACGGTTAATCATAGGCTAAATGCACGAAACTCTAGGCTCAGTCATGCGACAGCAATTGATTATGACACTACGAACCACCGAGCAAGGAGACGAAAAATGAGCATGTTTTTATCAAACGATTACGACGACAAGTTCAACCACGACGATATCGTAGGCAGCAGCGACGACGACTCTACTGATCTTGATGATAGCTCAGGTGATGATGACGATAACGACAACGTGGGTCAGGCATCTGTAGAGATCAATGTCGAAAGCCTAATTGCAGAAATTGAACAAGAAAAAGCAAAAGGCACGGACAGTTATGGTGACCTGCGCAATCGTCTTGACGAAATGCTTGAACAGAAAAAGCATAAGCACGATTTTGATGGCTTCGACGAGTACGACATCGACTAGTATTTACCGTAATACTGGCTGTTATAAGCCCGCCTTACCGATGACACATCAGATAACGGGCGCTTTGCTGTTTTGTCGCCAAGCCCTTGCCCACAAGATAATGAACCAGAGAAAGTGAACCCGCGCTAAGCTAGCTCTTCAGCGCTTGCCCCTGGCGCAGCAAACCCACCACGACACCTTCGATCATCATATGTCGCTCATTAAGATTCACTTCAATTGGGCTAAATTCTTCATTTTCAGGCATTAACCAGACAGTGCGTCCATCTTGCCGATAACGCTTTACGGTGACCTCATCATCCAGACGAGCCACAATAATCTGCCGGTTACGAACTTCAGGCGTACGGTGCACAGCCACCAGATCACCATCAAGAATACCGGCGTCTTTCATGCTCATACCGTCAACCCGCAGCAGATAATGCGGTGTCGGATGAAACAAAGAAGGGTCAACCTTCATATAGTCTTCAACATGCTCGGCAGCCAGAATAGGTTCGCCGGCCGCCACCTTACCCACCAGTGGCAAACCCTCTTGCTCCTCACCCATGTGGATTAACTGAATGCCACGTGATGTGCCGGGCACAAGCTCAATAACGTTCTTACGTTGCAATGCACGCAAATGCTCTTCGGCGGCATTGGCTGACTTCACGCCCAAATGACCGGCGATTTCTGCACGAGTGGGCGGCATGCCGTCAAGCTCGATTGATTCACGAATAAAGGCTAAAACCTGAGCCTGACGTGGCGTTAACTCATCCATAACAACACCTGTATAAATAACCAGCCTGTGATTATATACAGTATTTCATGATTGGCAAGCAGCTTTGCCCTTTTCAACCCAAAAAGCACGAACCGGAGAAGCCGCATGAGATAGTTGATACTCCCATGTTGATTATCCATAAGGTTTACGAGATGATAATCCGCATCGCTGAAGTCAAATACTGGCGATTCTTAATTCATAAAGACCACACCGAGGGATCAACAATGAAATCATTGATTAAAGTAAGCGTTCTGGCCGTAGCACTGGCTTTGACCGCAGGTTGCGCGAATACCGTAATGCAAGACGAGATGGTCGACCTGCAAAACCGTGTCAGCACACTTGAAACAAGCGGCAACTCTGCAAACAGCGCTGCTGCAGCTGCTCAGTCTACTGCCGATGCTGCTGCACGTTCTGCTAAGCAGAGCCAGGATTGCTGTGATGCGACCAACGAAAAGATTGATCGTATGTTCCAGCAGAGCCAAAGCAAGTAAGGTTTTTTGCTAAGAACAAAAAAAAGACCGCTTCGGCGGTCTTTTTTTTTGCGCAAAATACATGCGGAATAATGAACATCGCTAAGCAATAGCTAAATTAACTTTGCTCTGCGGCGACCACAACCAACTTCGGCACAACCCGCTGCCCTACCCGCACCGGCAAACCTGTAGGCCTTTGATGCGTTTGTTCAATAAGGTCCCAATCGACCTCGGTGCTCTGCGGATCAACCACCTGAACAAACACTTCCATGACCCGCGTTAAACTGCGTGCAGCCAAGTCTTCAGATGGTTCTAATGGCGGATAGGCCTGAAAAAACAAATCATCACCAATGTACGCAAACTTATAGGGCTGATTCACAATTATTACCGGCGTGCCTACACCAACCTGAGGAAATAACCACTCGATATTTTCAGGGTACATACGCACACAGCCGTGTGTTACCTGCATGCCAACACCCGCGGGCCGGTTAGTGCCATGAATCAAATAGCCCGGAATACTTAAACGCAGTGAATACTCACCCAATGGGTTATCGGGCCCCGGGGGTACTGATGAAGCCAAAAAGTCGCCCCGCTCAGCATGCTCCGCAATAACTGACTTAGGTGGAAACCAGGTGGGTTTTTTGCGTTTTTGCACGACCTTCGAAGTGCCCACAGGCGTAAGCCACTCCTGACGTCCGATACTGATAGGGAAGGTACTCACCTTCGCCGAGCTATCTGCAACATCATCAAAATAATACAAACGATACTCAGCAACATTAATAACAATGCCTTTACGTGCAGATGCTGGCAATAAATGCCGCGTTGGCAAAGTGATTACTGCGCCATCAAGCGGTAACCACGGATCCATGCCGGGGTTCGCTAAGCGCATTTCTTCAAAACCCAGACCGTGACGTCTGGCCATTGCACTGAAGTTATCACTGCCGTCGATAGTCACATAACCGACATCACCGACAACAGCTATGCCCGGGTCAGCAAGCTCATATTCAGCAGCAATTGCTGCGACTGAATAACAACTCAGCACAAGCACAGTGAAAACAAGCTTCATATCACGTCCAAGCATCACAGCAGCAATCCCGTCATCAGCATCCCATAGATAATCGTACTGACCAGCAAAATGCCTATAAGGTTCAAAAAGAAACCAGCTCGCGACATCTGCGGCACAGTCACTTTACCAGAACCAAATACAATCGCATTCGGCGGTGTCGCAACAGGCAGCATAAAGGCGCAACTTGCCGCCAAAGTCACTGGAACGCACAACATCATGGGTGGAATTCCTGATTGGATAGCAATGGCCCCGATGACAGGTAAAAAGGTAGCTGTCGTAGCGACATTACTGGTCAATTCGGTTAAAAATATTACCAGTGCGGTTGCGCTGATCACTAACACCGAAATTCCAAGAATCGACAGTGGCGCAAGACTCTCGCCTAACCCTGTCTCTTATACACATCTGACGCTGCCGACGATCTACTCTGTG
>CAJXQV010000033.1 GCA_913058165.1 uncultured Chromatiales bacterium
AGTAGATCGTCGGCAGCGTCAGATGTGTATAAGAGACAGGCACTCTGTTGTGGTTCTGCCTGATGGCGAAGATCACAAAACCCTCACCACGCTCAACCTTATTTTTGATGAGCTGGTTGCCCAGCGCTTTGGTCGGGATTGTATATTGGTTGCACTCGGCGGCGGCGTTGTCGGCGATATGTGCGGCTTTGCTGCTGCCAGTTGGCAGCGGGGCGTTGATTTCATTCAGGTGCCCACCACCTTGTTAGCACAGGTCGATTCAGCCGTTGGTGGCAAGACCGCGGTGAATCATGCCGGCGGCAAAAACCTCATTGGAGCATTCCATCAGCCGCTGTGCGTGCTGGCCGACACCGATACCTTAAGAACCCTGCCTGAGCGTGAGCTTAGTGCCGGTCTTGCTGAGGTGGTGAAGTACGGCCTGATTAAAGATCCGGTGCTGTTTGAGTGGCTTGAGAGTATGGCTGGCAAGTTAATTAACCGGGACGCCGACAGCCTGGTTCATGCCATTAAGCGTTCTTGTGAAATCAAGGCCGAAGTGGTTGCTGCCGATGAGCATGAGCGGGGCCAGCGGGCTTTGCTGAATATGGGCCATACCTTTGGCCATGCCATTGAGCGTTGTGCTGGCTATGGCACGGTGTTGCACGGTGAGGCGGTGGCCGCCGGCTCGGTGATGGCTGCAACCTTTTCGATGCGCCTGGGCTGGATCAGCGAGGTTGACGTTGAGCGTATTAAAGATTTGTTTATTCGTTTAGCACTGCCAACAGAACCGCCTGCCATGGATGCCGCAGAGTTTTTCTCTGCGATGTCGCTGGATAAGAAAGTTGCCGCCGGCCAGATTCGTTTGGTGTTATTGCGTGCAATAGGCGATGCGGAGCTGGTGGCCGATTATCCGGGCGATCAATTGCTCGAGCTATTGCGGGAACAGTTCGTTGACCATTGAAACCCAATTCATCGCGGAGCGCCATGACTGCCGTTAGCACTAAGCCCGGGTTGGCCGATTATGCAGCGCGTCCTGAGACGAGCCGCGGTCGTATTCACCTTGAGCCGAGTCACAGCTACAGGGGCGATTATGAGCGTGACCGCGATCGGGTCATTCACTCCAGTGCGTTTCGCCGTCTCGTTTATAAAACGCAGGTGTTCGTTAATCACGAGGGCGACTTGTACCGGACCCGCCTCACGCATTCGCTTGAAGTGGGCCAGATTGCCCGCACAGCTGCCGGCCGCCTGGGCTTAAACGAGCAATTGGTCGAGGCGATTTGTCTGTCTCATGATTTGGGTCATACACCCTTCGGTCATGCGGGGCAGGAAGCCCTGAATCGATGTATGCAGGGTTTTGGCGGTTTTGAACACAATCTCCAGTCCTTACGCGTGGTGGATAAACTCGAAGATAAGTACGCCAGTTTTCCGGGGTTGAACCTAACTTTTGAGACCCGCGAGGGCATTCTTAAGCATTGTTCTAAGCGCAATGCGCGTGAGCTCGGTGATCTGGGTTTGCGGTTTATCGAACGGCGTCAGCCCGGGCTGGAAGCCCAACTGGCGAATCTGGCCGATGCCATTGCCTACAACAATCACGATGTCGATGACGGGTTGCGTTCCCGCCTGATTACTGTCGATGAGCTCAAGGAAGTGCGTTTATTCGGCGAGCAATACACCGAGGTAATGCGACAGTACCCGCAGTTGAGCCGCCGCGCGATGATTCATGAAACCGTTCGCGCCATGATTAATCTGGTGGTGACCGATCTTATTAATACTACGCTGGCTAATCTGCAGCAGAGCAAGCCGGAGAGCATTGATGCGGTGCGGGAGTTACCGCCGCAGGTCTTGTTCAGTGAGCCTATGCTTGAGCAGCATCTGGCCTTAAAAAAGTTTCTCAACCAGAGCCTATATCGCCACGAGAAAGTGGTGGCAATGACTCGACAGGCCGATACTGTGGTTACTGAATTATTCGGTTTGTTTATGGCTGACCCCGCATTGTTGCCCGCCGATCACGCAGTGAAAGTTGGTGCAGACAGTAATGATCATCAAGCGCGGGCGGTGGCTGATTACGTGGCGGGCATGACCGATCGTTATGCCTTGTCTGAACACGCCAGGCTCACCGGAAAGAAACTGGCGCTCTAGCGGTGCCGGAATAATCGCGGCGCTAAAATAGCGCTCTTAAAGCTTTACTCAAGGACAAAGACTGTGGCACTTAGCACCAAAGCAATCGACCCCCGTGACCGCCTGATATTCGCACTTGATGTGCCTGACGTTGATGCCGCTAAGGCTCTGGTCGAAGAGCTGGGTGATTCAGTTGTGTTTTATAAGATAGGCCTTGAACTCAATATGTCGGGCCGCTATTTCGAATTGCTCGATTGGCTTGTAGCCCGGGGCAATAAGGTTTTTGTCGATTTAAAATTTTTTGATGTGCCCGCCACCGTGGCTTCTGCGGTAAGTAAGCTCCGCGGCCGGGGTGTAACGTTTGCGACGGTGCATGGCAATCAGGGGATCATGGAAGCCGCTGCTGAAGCGAAAGGTGACGTTAAAATTCTTGCGGTCACCGTGCTTACCAGCCTCGACCGTGGCGACCTTGACGACCTTGGCTTCGATGTGGACGTGAGCAAACTGGTGTTGTCGCGCGCACGTCGATCGCTGGAAAGCGGATGTGATGGCATTATCGCTTCCGGACTTGAGTTGCCAGGGCTGCGCGCCGAAATTGACGACAAGCTATTGGTTATTACACCGGGTATTCGCCCGGTTGAAAACCGCGTCGAAGATGATCAAAAGCGGGTGGTAACCCCGGAACAGGCATTCAAAGACGGCGCCGACTATATTGTTATTGGTCGGCCTATCCGTAACGCTGCCGACCCGAAAGCGGCAGCCGAGGCAGTTCAGAAAACTATTGCGGCAGTTTTCAGTTAGTCGCTACCGGCATTCAGCAGCGGTTCAAGCACAACCCAGGTGTTTTGTAGCAGCAGAGGTTGCGCACCGACGGTGGGGTGAATGTTATCCCCTTGCATCATTGCCGGGTTCAAGGCCACGTTCTCCATAAAGAACGGAATGATCGCCACATCTGTTTCTGCCGCAACATCAAAGAACAGAGCGGTGAACTCATCGGCGTAGCCCTTTCCGTAGTTCGGCGGTATTTGGATACCGGCCAAAATCACCCGAGCATTGGCCTCCTGTGATAACTGAATCATACGCAAAAGGTTCGCCCGTACGGTAGGAAGCGGATAAGCCCGAAGCCCATCGTTGCCGCCAAGTTCGATAATGACTATGTCAGGTTGATGTACTTTTAGCGCACGCGGCAATCGCTGTAACCCGCTGCTGGTTGTATCGCCGCTTATGCTGGCATTCACTACGCTATAGCCGTAATCTAATTCCATAAGTTTGTTTTGCAGTAGCGTGGTCCAGCTGTCGCTGATGTCCATGCGGTAACCCGCACTCAGGCTATCGCCGAGCACGAGTATTTTTGCGGGTTCGCTGGCACTAACAGGGTTTTGTAATAGCAGTGCAATTAATGCTGTCAGCAGGACCAACGAATTTTTTGCAGTATTTTTAATCAGAGTTTTGTAAGCCATGGCAGTAGCAATAGACACCAGTGTCGTCCTTAATGTTCAGAATCTGGGAATGCAGGTTAGCAGTCCCGAAGGTTCCTTAACAATACTTGAAAATGTCACCTTTGTTGTGTCTGAGGGCGAAATCGTCGCATTGGTCGGGCCATCGGGTGCGGGTAAAACCACATTGCTGGCCTTGCTGGCTGGCCTCGACCGGCCATCAACAGGCGATGTCGAACTGTGTGGTCATAGCCTCGCGGGCCTCACCGAAGACGGCCGTGCCATCTTGCGGGGTCAGCATGTGGGCTTTGTGTTTCAATCATTTCATCTGGTGTCCTCGTTAACGGCACTGGAAAACGTGATGTTGCCGCTGGAGTTAACCGACACTCCGGATGCCCGTGCGAATGCTACCGAAGCATTGGTCAGCGTTGGCTTAGGCTCACGCACGGGTCATTACCCAAAGCAGTTGTCCGGTGGTGAAAAGCAGCGGGTTGCGATTGCCCGAGCATTTGTGACGAGCCCTAAAGTTTTATTCGCCGATGAGCCTACCGGCAATCTTGATGCAGCAAGTGGCGACAAGGTTATTGATCTGTTGTTTGAAATGAACCGTAAGTCAGGTACAACGCTGGTTCTCGTTACTCACGATAAAGAGCTCGCTGCACGCTGTGACCGGGTGCTGACAATGGATGCCGGCCGGTTGGTTTCGTGAGAATTTTACTGTGAAGTCGCTGCAGTTCGCCTGGCGCAGTCTGCGCCGTGATTTTCGCGCCGGTGAGCTCAGTGTGCTGCTCGCCGCCATAGTTCTGGCAGTTGCCTCAATGACCGCCGTCGGCTTTTTCACCGATCGGGTTGGGCGCGCCGTGCGTGCTCAGGCAGCAGAATCGCTGGCCGCCGACATGGTGGTTCGGTCAACCGCCGAGATTTCTGCCGGTTATCTGGGCGAAGCTGAACGGCTTGGGCTGGAGGCCGTGAGCCAGTTTGGCTTTCCTTCAGTGGCACAGTCTGATTCGGGCAGCACTCTGGCTTTGGTGAGTGCAGTTTCGCCGGGGTATCCGCTGCGGGGCGATTTGCGGATTACCGATAAGCTGTTTGGTGAATCCAGAGTGGCTAGCGGTATACCGGGTCGTGGAGAGGCGTGGGCTGAACCTAGCCTGGTGGCCCGCATGGGCATTGCGGTGGGCGACAGCATTCAGATTGGCTCGTCACAACTGCGCGTTACTCAGGTGCTCGAGTATCGCCCTGATCAGGAAATGGGCTTTCTCAGTATGGCGCCCGCGGTGCTGGTAAACCTTGAAGATGTTCCCGCAATGAATGTTGTTCAGGCTGGCAGTCGCGTGACCTATTCCCAGCTGTATGCTGGCGATGACGACGAGTTAATGCAGTTGCGCCAGTTTTTGAATAATGCAAAGACCGAGCAGGAACAGGTTCGTGGCGCTGAAGATGCCAGCGAACAGGTCACTCAGGCGATTGATCGCGCCCAGCGCTTTTTGACGCTGGCATCATTGGTAACCGTAATTCTGGCCGCTATAGCAACGGCTATGGCGGCACGTCGCTACTCGTTAAGGCATCTTGATACCGTCGCGTTGTTAAAAATCATGGGGGCGACCCAGAGCTTTATTCAAAATACGCTATTGCTGCAGTTGTTGCTTATTACGCTGATGACAGCAGTGCTAGGAACCCTGCTCGGTTATGGGGCTCAATATGTGCTGGCATGGATTCTTTCTGAGCTCATGAGTTTTGACCTGCCCCCCGCGAATTTGTTGTCGGGCGTTTTG
Organism: uncultured Chromatiales bacterium; assembly: GCA_913058165.1. Classification (GTDB taxonomy): domain Bacteria; phylum Pseudomonadota; class Gammaproteobacteria; order Steroidobacterales; genus JABIQA01. Next base: position 5,309 of record CAJXQV010000033.1, read on the forward strand.
GGCCTGTCGACAGCAGCAACGGTTGCGGTTGGGTTTGCGTTGCCGCATTTGTTGCCATTGAAAACAACGCCGCCCATGCGCGTGCTTAGGCAGGATTTACCACCGCCGGCACTGAGTGCCGGTCTGGTTTATCTGATAGCGCTGGCGGCATTAACCGCAATGATCTATTCCATCGTGCGCGACCTGAAGTTGCTGATGTATATCGTAGGCGGTTTGATGGCGATGAGCGTGCTGTCGTACGCGGCAGGTTCGGCGCTAGTGAGGAGTTTGACGCGGTTCCGCGGCGGTGTGGGTGTTGCCTGGCGCTACGGTCTTGCCAATATTGCCCGCCGCGGTCGCGAAAGCGTCGTGCAGGTAGTGGCTTTTGGCCTTGGCTTGATGGTGTTGTTGTTGCTGGGTGTGGTGCGTAATGACCTGCTAGAGGCTTGGCAGCAGAACCTGCCCGCCGACGCGCCTAATTACTTCATGGTGAATGTGCAGCCCGAAGATTGGCCGGGCATAGCCTCTTTGCTGGATGCAGGCCTGGGTGAAGTGCCAGAGTTTCTGCCACTAATTCGCGGTCGTGTGTCGAGCATAAAAGGTGTGCCGGTTGATGAATACACCATCAGCTCACCGGAAGCACGGCGGTTTGTCCGGCGTGAATCGAATATTACTTGGACCCCGGCTTTGCCAGAGTCCAATGAAATTCGCGCTGGTAAGTGGTGGGGTGAAAGTTATTCCGGCGACCCGCAGTTATCGATGGAGGCCGGTATGGCCGCGATGCTCGGGTTAACAATCGGCGATCCGGTGGGGATAAATATTGGTGGCGAAGAGTTTGTAGCAAAGCTGACAAGCACCCGCTTTGTTGAGTGGGATTCTTTGCAGCCAAATTTCTATTTAATTTTGTCACCGGGAGAAGTGCGTGAACTTCCGCAAACCTACCTTACCAGCTATTACGTCGCCCCCGAACAGCGTGAAACTATGCGCTTGTTGTTGCAGGAGTATCCGAATGTAACCTTGATCGATTTGGAGGCGGTGCTTCAACAGCTTCGCGGAGTTATCGACAAAGCGTCATTGGCGGTGCAGGCGGTGTTCGTATTTACCATATTGGCAGGTGTGCTTGTGTTGTTGGCTGCAGTGCAGGTTACCCGAGATGAGCGTCGTTTCGAGAGCGCCATTTTGCATACGCTGGGTGCCCGTCGGAAAGTCATTTTGCAGGGTATTATTGCCGAATTCGTTGCTCTGGGTGCTCTTGCTGGTCTGCTGGGCGCAATGGGTGCAAGTGGTATTGGTTACTTGTTGGCGGAAAACCTGTTTGATCTTGAATACCATTTTGATCCGCTGTTGTGGCTGTTTGGCTTGACCGCCGGAGCCATTATTGTCGGTGTGACCGGCACTCTGGCAACCCGCAAGGCCGTGAATGAACCGCCGGTTAAGGTATTGCGCAATGCCTGATGTTGCGGCTGCCGGGCGCATGGGCATGCGTTACTTTAGCTTGGCCAGCTTTAACAGCTCTGAACTTACAGTGACGCCATATTTTCTAATATTGTTCATCACTATTTCAAAACGCAGCTTATTGTCGTTTACGTAGAAAATGATAGCAGCATTTTTCTGTGATACCTGGTCTGAGCTGAGCACCACGATGCTGCCTTCTACCTGCGAGTTTTCGCTGGAAGGTGTCCTGTGAAAATAGGTTAAGTCGCAGTGTGTCGCATCTGACAGTCGGGAAACGTAAAGCTCGCGCTTTGAGTTAGCGCCAGGCTTAATGTTTATCAGACTTCTAAAGAATTGGTCGAATGGCGCTGAGTCTTGCAGACAAATATAGAGGGGCGTTAAGGGCTTGTCTTCTGGCGTATTTGGCCACTCGATAAAGGTTAAAAAGTTCAGAAGATAGGCTGCCTTTAATTTATCCTGTTTGCTGACAGCGTCATCAGCTGAAGCAGTTGACAAGACAATCGCAAGAACAAGTGTGGTTAGCAGCACTGAACATGTTTTGAGAGTCCAGGTCATTTTAGGGTTAGAACGGGCGTGAAAGCAGTATGGAGCTTTGCCAGTCCTCTTTAGTTTGAGGGCCGTTTAGGTTCTGGTAAAGAGGTTTGCCTATTTCTGCGGCCAGCCGGTAGCGATGCGACATGTGCCATACAATCCCTGCCTGAGCGCCTATCTTTATGCCACCATAGAGGTCAGGGTTGGTGATTGGTGCGGGATAGGGGTAGGCACCGGGAACCAATAGTGAGGTGTCAGCGCCGTGGATTGAGTCGCTGTACCGAGCTCCGAGGCCGATATAGGGCTTTAAAATCTTAGAAAAATTAAACTTGTAGCGCCCAGCCAGCGAGTAGTTATTGCCTAGCCTATAGCCCCGGCTGTTGGTGCCGCTGCGAATAGTTGCCGCGAGTGCGAGGCTAATATCGTGCTGCCCCTTTGCATGGTAGTTGATTTCGATGGGGACATCGTACGTTCCTGAGCCTAACTGCATGGTGTAGGGGAGCTGCTGGTCCCCAGGAGCTCTAGGTGTATCACCCTCCTCGTCGATAGAGCCCGTAGGAATGCTGAGTCCAACTGTAAGCCACCAATCCGATAGCGCCGAGTCAGATAATCTATAACTGGCTGATACCAGCATATCGCCCACACCCGAAGTCTTAATTTTAAAGGTGTTGTAATTAGGAATGATGCTTATGTGATCCGTCGACTGCTCGAGATACGGAACCGTAAGATGGGCTCGCCAGCTGTCGTTAAAGGCATAGCCCACGGAAAGCAAATAGGCGGTCTGGACGATTTTTCCTGGTACGACCGGGAAGTTTTTATCCGTTCTGAGTTCACCACTGTTTGGGCCGCTCCAAAGAACCTCATCGTCACTGACTCGATCGTCGCCATCAAGATAGCCTTTAAACTCGACCGACGACCGCTGAATCGCAACGCTCCATGGCGATTGATCTGGACTCGAGCTTCCGACTTCATTAATAGACTGCGCGAAGAGGTCAGTTAGGCTCATCTCGGCAAATTCAGAGGGTGTGCTCTGTGCAAAGCCGGAGCCGCTATAGATTAAACCCAGCGAAGTCAGAGCCCATAGCCCGTGTCTAAATTTCCCTAGGTTCATGTTGTGATCCTCTAAGTAGAGTTGACCCTGCTTTTTTTTGTAAACCTAGCCGAATAGAAAAACTCCTTAACCTGCTTGCATTTACGAAGCAGTTGGTTCTATGAGCAATGATTATTAGCCCTAATATATGCTAGATGTGGTGTTATTGAATCCGTATCATTACTTAGTTTCACCTATTTAAGTAATACCACGTATTTCGTTCTTCTTTACTTATTCTTATAGTAGCGGTGGTGTTATAGATATTTAGCCACTGCAGGGTGCGACAAGGTCATTATCGGGTTTTGGTCTTTTACAGGATAACGAATTGTTGCAGCAGCAGATTGCAAGGGTCAGTTTAAGCCAGAGGTTTTCCTCATCCTGCTTGTTAGTGTCTTACAGAATTTAGGAGTATTCGCATGAGTGAGGGCGAAGATAAATTGCTAGCCGGGTTGAAAGATGTGTCTGAGAGTGCGCTTCAGAATATGGCTAATGATGTGGTTCGCTGTTCAGAGCGTATGGACGGTATAACGCGGTTCTCAGGAGTTGTGGCCCATGATGTCAATAATTTATTGGCCATTATTTTAGGAAACCTTGAGTTGCTCGATTATGAGCTTATAGAAAACCCTAAGATTCGCACTCGCCTCGCCTCTATCCAGAAGGCATCGGAGCGCACGAGTGAGCTAACCAATCAGCTCCTCGGAATCTCTAGACGTCAGCCAAAAAGCACAGTCGTTACGAGTGTTAACGAGGAGCTTAAAAGAATACATCAGCTAATTCTGGCTGAGGTTCCTCCGAATGTGACACTGACCTTGACTCTTGAGGAGTCACTTCGGCTGACCGGCATTGATCCTGACGATTTTCAGCAGGCGCTGCTTAATCTGATTATTAATGCTTGCGAAGCAATGCCTGATGGCGGCGAGCTGTCATTAACAACAGCTAACGTAAACCTCTCTCGAGACTATTGCAGCCTTAACCCAGGCGTAAATCCTGGGGACTATGTGACAGTTTCAGTGATCGATACGGGATGCGGCATTGCTACAGATGTTCGTCCATTTGTGTTTGAGCCCTTTGTCTCTAGCAAAGATGAAACGAGGAGCTCCGGGTTGGGTTTGCCTCAGGTGTATGTATTCTGTCAGCGCTCAAATGGTCATGTTCGGCTGGAGTCCAGGCTTAATGTTGGCACAACGGCTCGCCTTTACCTGCCAGCGGCTTAGGAG
>CAJXQV010000034.1 GCA_913058165.1 uncultured Chromatiales bacterium
CCCACCGTGTTCAGAAATTTCACTGAAGCCATTTCCAGACTATCGATAATTTCAGTGGTCTTAGTCTGCAAAACGGCATGCATCAGCAGCAATGGAATAGCGACGATCAAACCAAATGCGGTTGTATTCATGGCAACCGAAATACTGGCAGAAAGCAGATCAGCCTTCTCCGCAGGGTTTGCACCGGAAACGGCCGTAAAGGCACGAATCAAACCAATAATGGTTCCGAGCAGTCCAAGCAACGTGGCGATGTTGGCAAAGGTCGCAAGATAATGTGTGCGCTTCTCCAACTGCGGCATAACTTCCATCAAGCTTTCTTCCATCGACCTCTCGATGTCATCCCGTCGACGTGCAGTTTTAATCCGGTTCAGGCCGTAAGTTAGAATCGTACCCAGTGCTGACTTTGACTCACTGGTTATTGCTTCCGCTTCAACGTACTCACCATCCTTAATGAAAGGGGTCACTTCCTTCCACAAAGCGTTACTTCTGGTCTGAGTCGTTGAGAGATACATATACCGCTCAACGGCTATTGCCAGTCCTGCAGCCAGAACCAGAATAACCGGGTACATAAAGAACCCGCCGTTCTGGAAAAAGCCGACGATGCTGCTGTAAATTTCCATGGCCCTAAAGCCTCCTTTCCGTAAAAATCTTAATTTGTTGCGCCATCCGTTACCGGAGATATGGACAATTGCCCATAATAGTCTACATGTCTAAGAAACACGTCACGGTCTACGGGTGCGAGCACTTGATCGAGCAGACTGTTCATCGCGCGGCCATCTAAATCACCTGGCCCGGCACTCTGCCATGGCACAATATAAAGGACCTTCGGCAGCTCTGCATTACCCTTAATAACTGTAGACCCGAGCTCAAGCTTATCAACCTGCCGACTCGCCGGCTTCGCTTCAGTGGTCTCTGCTCGCGCAGCCTCTTGAGCCTGTGCGAGCGGCAGTAAGCCACACGCCACACAAACCAATATGGCTAATAATCGATGCATCATCATTGCTTAAGCTCTCCTGCATCAGCACTGGCCGTGCGACGCTGCAGATCTGCTATCCAGCGATCCAGCGCCGCCGTATCCGCATCTGCCGGCAACCTGTCGCGATACTGCTGATAATAAACCAGCGCGACCTGAGGTTGCTGCAGATATAAATCGTTCAAAACACCGAGATTCAGATACGCCAAGGCGTAATCTGGGTTAGCGGCAATAGCGGCACGATATGCGGTATCAGCGGATTCAAATTGACCCTGCTCACGGTAAATAATGCCCAACTGATTGTAGGCTGGAGCATAGCTCGGTTCAACGAGCATTGCGGTCTCTAGCGTCGCTATGGCGGCATCCGCCTGATCAGTGCGTAACTGTAATTTCGCCAGGTTCAGGTAGGCTGCCGAATAATCGGGATACTCAATAATAAATGCTTCGAACGCAGCAATAGCGGGACCGTCTTTACCGTTGCGCATTTCATCTAAGGCTTGCTGATAGCTGCGCAGCACCGCTGGAGGAACATTCGGGCTGGCATCCGCTGCCTTAGAAGTGTCTCGCTGCAACCCACTGCACCCACTCATTATGGCAAGTGCTAGCGCTATACATACACTGTTAATCAGTAAGCGAAGCATAGCTCTCAGTCCTTTCTGATCTGGAGTAACGCCCGGGCATCAACTCGGCTAAGCGAGCATAGCTGCCTTTAACCGCCTGGTCATATACACCGTTAGCAGCGCGCTGCACATTTACCTCATAAATCTCGATAGCCTGTTCTTCGAACGGAAATGCCTGTTCTTCGAGCAAAATATCGTACTGCTCCAGTTCATCATTATTCAGGCCAGGCGGTTTCTCTGAGGTCATCAGGTCCTTACTCAATTGATAATAGATTTCTGCAACCTGATAAGTGGCAACTGTCGTGACCTCAGCAACACCATATACTGCAGCAGCGTTATACGCATCAAGCGCCTCTTCCATACGGGCTTTCTTAACTTTCATGCTCGCCTGCAAGGGGGCATTGAGTTTGACCAATTCAAAACGTTCCCAGTAGGGTTCGGCCAATTCAAGTGAAGCCTTTGCCGCCAGATACCGGCTGCGGTCACTGCGCTGACTGCCAGCCGCAGCATCTTCGGCAATAATCTCCCTCAACACCGCATCTCGCCCTGCACCATCGTGCAACTGCAATTCAATATTCGACAAGCGGAAACGAGCCTCCAACGATTCACTCATCGGTTCAGGAAACTCATTCACAAACTGGCGGTAAGTGCGCTTGGCTGCGGAAAGCTGATTGTTATTCTGATACAACTCCGCTGCCTGCCACAGTGATTCGCGCCGCGTTTCAGCGCTCAAGTCAGCATTTGCTGACAAACTTTCAAACTCAGCTGCCGCAGCCAACAACATTCCTGCCTGCAAATAGGAATACGCCATTTTCTGTGATACTTCGTTGCTAAACGAATGCTCCGGATACTGGTCGCGGAACTGCTGCAATATCAAAATCGATTCTGACCAGCGTTCACTAACAATCAATAAGGTTGCTGCATCAAACACTGCGACAGGCTTAATATCAGAGCTGTCAGCAATACGCAGATAATCAGCTACCGCCAAATCGACATCGCCCGCGAGCTGTGCGGCCTCGGCCTGACGGAAAATTGAAGCCGCAATTCGCTCCTGCACCTCAAGACGTTCTTCATCAGAAATATCGTAGCTGGCCAACTTCAAATAGGCTTGCTCGGCATACGCGTATGAACCCTGATCAAAGCGCGCCAATGCGACCACCCGCCAAGATACCGACTGAAATTCATTGCTTGCCATTGGCTTCCTGCTCAATAGCTCGCGGGCAACAATACTGGCTGCAGTAAATCGACCACGTTCAAACAGCTGCTCTGAGACGGCCACGAGCAACGCACTCGACTCGGGATTATCTGGATACTTATTGGTAAAATATAGGTCGTCCATGATCTGCTGTTCATCCCAGGACGCCTGCTCTTCAACAGGTAAAGTATCGCGATACATACGGGCCGCCAGAATTGAGGCAAAGCCTGCCTCGGCGGCCTTCGGGAAACCGGGATAGTCATACGCTGCAGCCTGATATGCAGCAATTGCAGCTTTCGGCTGAGCTGATTCAGTCAGCACCTCACCAAGCAGGAAGATGCGTTCAACCACCTCAGGGTCTTCCGGAAAGTGATCAATGTAAGTGCGATACCACAATGCTGCTGCCACATAAGCTTCTGCATCATTACCCTGCTGAGCTCTGGAATGTTGATACTGTGCGAGATCACTGAGGTTTACCTTTAACTCGGCAATAACCTCAGGCCGGGCTTCCGGCTGCCAGTGAGCCCAGTAGTCTGCAGTAAGACCATAGGTGCCGACATAGGCCATCTTGCTCTCAAGCACCAGACTGGGAAAGCCAGCGGTGCGATACGCGGCAATAGCCAGACTTTGAAATACAGGTGCCTCATAGTGCGCAGGGTAATCGATAGCAAACGCCTCATATACACTCGCCGCATCGATGTAACGCTCTTTCTCCAGATACAACTCTGCCAGCCCCTGATACAAAAAGTACGCATATCCCGAACTATTGTGTGATGCCACATAACTGCGAATCGAATCCGGACCGTCTTCATACGAAAACGCAATGCTCATGACGCGCAGAGTGTCCTCAAACAATTCACGATCGGCACGCGATAGGTTCTCAATAACAGCTAACGTTTCCGCTTCAGAGTTACCGCCAAGTTTCCGATCCATGAGTGTCAGGAACGATTCAATGCCTTCGGGATAGAAGCCCTGTTTAAAGCAACTCCACCCATGCTTGTACAACGATTGCTCGTAAAAACGGGAACTATCGCCCTGTGCTATTACAACGGTGTAAGCGGCCTCAGCGCCCGCATAATTCTTTTGGATAAATAGAATCTCACCACGCCGAAATTGCGATTCGGCAATAAACTGGCTGTTTGGCCAGCGACGAACGAATTCGTTCAGAGTAATCAGCACGTTGTCCTGCTCACCCACATTTTCATACGCTTTGGACAGCTGATACAGCACCGCCTCCATGCCGTCATAATCAGGATACTGAACACGAATATCGTTATAGATACGAATAGCTGCCAACTGATCGACGTCGTTGTAAAGCGTTCCGCCGGAATCGACACTGCGCTCCTCAGCGATTTCCATATAAAGATCTGCCTGCCGCCGCATAGATTCGGCACGTAATACGGAGTCGTTAGTGCCTTCAGCCAGATAACTTTTGTAAGCATTCAGTTTCTTTGACGTAGACACCGGATCCGGGTCGGCGATACGCACTTCAGGCGCCTTGCCCGATAAACTTTTCAGTGTCGCCGGATCTTTTTTGCCGGGCCAGGCCGATGCGATGCCCGATACTAAAATCAAGAGGATCAGCAGCTTCGACGATGCAGGCATATGAAAACGCGAACTCACTCTGCAAGCTCCGTTGATGCGGCAACGCTATCAAAAATGGCTGCTTGGGCAAATCGAGCCTGTGCGCGATACTGCAATAGCCGCTCACGCTGATCCACCAATTCTTCTGCGGCAACCTCACCCAACTCGCTTATCTGCAATGCAGACACCACAGCAACCTCATCGATCAACTGCTCAACCTGCGGCGCCAGCATGCGTGCGCGCTCCGCATAGTCTTCTAACAAAAGAGGGGTTGCAGTTAACCGCTGAACCAATCGCGCACGCGTATTTTCAGAATCTGCAATAATCGTACCCAACTCTGATAACTGGCCCTGCTGCTGCCATAGCTGAAGCTTAAAGTCACTGTCCATATCCCATGACAATAAACCCTTAAAGAGCTGTAACTTCTCCTGCGCATCTGCACTCGCCATGGCCCATTCAGGAGAGTTTTCTAATGCATCAATACGCTGCAATACCGCCGACTCTTTTGCAGAAGCAAACACTGCAGAACCGTAGCTATTTTCCGCTGCTGACACTGTCTCTGCAACGCCCTCATAAGTGCTGCGATGAGCAGCAATCTGCTCGGCATAAAGCCCATCAGGCAAGCGCTCCAATGCGATGGCATAGGCAGCCATTCGGGAATCTACGATATCGCCGTAAATGCCGAGACGCGCCTGCCAGTCACGCAAATGAGATGCCAGCATGAGCAGGTCGCGATAGTTACGCAGCCCTGTTTGAAACCGATTGCTCGCAATAACCTCGTACAAATAACGAGCCTCGGCAGTATCAGGTAATGAGCTCAGGCTCCAGCTGACACGACTGAAATCGGAAATGTCTTCGGTAAGTAACTGCTTCATCAGCTCGCCCTGACGCGCAACAACAATCGCCCGATCCAAGCGACCAATCTCGTCATCGTAAATTTGAATAGCCGCGGTATAGCTCTCAACCGCCTGCTGATTCGCACCCAGCTGTCGATAGGCATACGGAATAGCCAGCACTGATTCCTGGAATGCCGGATCAATTGCCTGACGGTCACGCAATTCGAGCCATGGCACCAGCGCGCCTCGGTAGTTACCCTGAGCAGCCTCAGCCCAGCCATAGCCTAACAATGCCGAATTCGAAAACGGGCCCGCCAAACGAATTCGTTCTAAAGCCACCTTCGCCTGCGCACCGTCTTCCTGACGCAACCAGACAAAGCCCAACGCAAGATTCGCACGGTCACGCAAAGCCAGCATTTCTTCACTGGAGGCTTTTATAGTGCCTACTGCATCCAGATATACCGCTGCCTCATTGACCCGGTTCGCTTTTACCAGAGCAACCCCGAGGTTGTATCGAGCGTAATTTCCCCAGTCGTCAACAGACTCCCAGGCATCAACTATTTGCTCTGCTTTACCCAGCTCGCCCAATTCCATATAAGCCTGCGACAACAATGCGTCGCGCTCGGCGCTCTGGTGAGCAGCCAATTTGTCACCGGAATACCGCAATGCTTCCGCAGCCTCACTTGTGTAACCGCGCTGAAATAGTACTTTGCCTAAAAAAAACCAAGCCCTGCCTCGAAGCTCTTGTTCAGCAAACACAGCCTTGCCATCTTCAACAAGAGTCGGCGCCATGTCATTCCCGAGCAGTAATTCAAATATTTCTGCAGCATCGCTATGCAAGCCATACGACAGTAATAGGCCGCCACGGAGTAATTCGGCTTCGGTAGCGTGCTCATTTATGCGAGAAAAATGCTCTTCGACAAGCAATGTTGTTAAAGCAGAGAAATAGTCTTGTTTGTAATACTCATACAGCACCTGACCGTATGACAGATCCTCGATAACCACACCAGCACGGGGTGTTACTTCCGCAGCGCACAGCTGCCCGCTGCCGATAATGGCGGCAACCAGCGATAGTTTGCGGGCCAGGCTGCGCACCGAGGTTTACTCCCACTCCTTGATCACGAATTCCGGCTGTTGAGAACTGTCGCGGTCGGAAATTTTAAGTTCAACAAACTTTGCGCCCAGGCTTTTCTCGAAACCAAGGCTTGCGGCCCGACGATAATCACGCCCGGACGGTCCCTTGCCGGTAAATACTGCCACCAACTCATGCTCACCTGACTTCAAATTGCCAATGTAAAAACGCTGTACACCACCGCGCAGCAACGCATCAGTTTCGCGGGGGGTATACAGGTAGCTACTCAACTCTTTGCCATCCAGCGTTACCTCAACTGAATCAAGTTCAAAATACTTGCCCACGTCCATTGACAAAAACAACATCAGTTGGGTATTGGCCGGAAACAAAAGCTCCTCTTCCAATACAAACAATTCACGATTCAGGTTTAACACCGAACGTTTAAGATCCTGGACCTGTTGGTCAACCGGCGCCGCAGCTTCTGCTTCGACTTCCTGAGCAAATCCCGCTATCACCAGAATCACCATCAAAATTGATCCGATCGCCTGCTTACAAAACGAAGTCATTATATTCATTGCATCATCCATCACTCAGCCAGCAAATTGGCGAGCTCATCTTTATAAACTTTTTCATCACCGGCTTTATAGCCCTGATGCACGAAGCGCAGCTGCCCAAGTTGGTCAATAAGAAGGGTTACGGGTAAAGTCGGAAGGTCGTAGAGTTTGCTGACAGACTGGTCAGTGTCAAACATGACAGGAAAGCCAAGTTTCAGTGCCCGAAGGTCTTGCTCTACCTTCGCCCGATTATCGTCAACATTCACGCTCAGCACCCGAACATCGCTTCCTGTTGTAGCCACAATACTGTTCAGCTGCAGCAACTCAGCACGACACGAACGACACCCGCTAGCCCAGAAGTTGAGCAATACAATCTCACCGCGATATTCACTCAAACGCAGATTAACGCCAGTATTGCTAGCCAACGCAAAATCGGGAGAGGGTTCGCCCACGGATGGCAAGCCGCTGTCAGCACGAAATGCCACAAGGGCCAGTGCAACCGCAAACATGCTCATCCATTTATTGACAGACAATGACATTGCGCAAACTCAAACCAATAGCAAAAGAAGACGAGAACCCATAACCCGTCGGATTAACACAAAGTATTCCGGGCGCCGAGCAATGCTAACAGGAACAGCGCATAAATCAGTAACAGTTTATCCCTATAACTAAGGTCATCGCGCCAGCAACAACCCTTATATTTTATCCTGCTTACAGCACTTTCCTCGTGATCAAGGTCACGCTTTACCTGCTCAGGCCTCCGGCCAAGAGCAAGCTAAAGTCTTTTTTCAGAATACTTCTAGCGGCCACTCAAACCATTTGAGTAATGCAACTGCCCCTGACCATCAATAATCACCGCCTCGTAGGCAGGCATGCTCTCGATCTGATGCAGTCCAGCCGAAACCCCAAGTACAAATACACTGGTCGACAAACCATCGGTCATGGTGCCATCCGGCCCGAGAATAGTGACGCTGCGTAAGCCCTCCGTCGGCAATCCGGAAGCAGGATCGAGAATATGGTGATACCGGGCGCCATCCTCGATAAAAAACCGCTCATAGTCACCGGATGTCGACACAGCCTCATCAATAATGGGCAGGCGGGTCACAATGCCATCCGATTCATCCGGATGACGAATACCGATAATCCAGGGCACGCCGCGTCGGTCACCGAGAATGCGCGTATCGCCGCCAGCCGTCGCGCTCGCATGAGCAACACCCTGCTCATCCAACAGAGCAATCACCCGCTCTACCGAATACCCTTTTGCGATGCCGCCGAGGTTAATTCGTACGCCCGGGTGCAGAAACTGCACAGTATTACGCTCCATATCGAGTTGCACATGACGATAGTTAACCGTATCCAAATGATCGTCTATTGTATTGGCATCCGGACGGACCGAATTACGATAATCGTAAAGGTGGCCAACACTGTCATAGGTAATATCGAAAGCACCGCTTGTGGTCTCCGACAGTTGCAACGCGCGCTGTAACAACTGCATCAACTCGGCGGAAACCTTTACCGGATGATCAGCCGCATAGGCATTGATATTCCACATCTCGGTATCGGCAATATAGGTGCTCATGGCATTTTCGATGCGGTCGAACTCCGCCATCGACAAGCGCATCAGTTCACGCCCACGCTCAATACCCGCCTGGCTTGCATCTTCATTCCAGAATGTCACGGTAACCTGCGTGCCCATTTTGCTCTGCACTTCACGCAGCCATTCGGCCCCAGCCGAAGTCGAACTTAACAGCCCGGCAAGCACCACATAGAACAAGCGAATAGATTTAGTCGGCATGGCCATCAGGCAACAAATAGAAGGAAAACATTAGAAACCAATAGACAAATAGGCGCGAACCACATTGGCGTCAAACTCAAATAACTGTTCTGTAGCCAGTGTGGTGCCAGGTGAGTTATTGGTGTATTCATCGTAGCTCGACATGATGCGGTCATAGTAAAGATTGACCGAGCCGTTCTCTATCTGCCACCAGCCATTCGGCAAAAACTGATAGCTAAACCCCAAGCTCAACGTGTGACTGTCGAACGGACTCAACTCTTTATCGCGCCCCATAAAGTTCTGTTGGTCTCTACGGGCAAACATATTGCTGAAAAAATCCGCACCGGTTTGCGTGTAGTAGCGATACCCCACATCAAATAACCATGAATTGCTAATAGCACGGGTATAACCCAACTCTATGTCATGCGCCTTAATTTCCCAATCGTCGCTATAGTAACGATACTTAGCATAAACGGATGAGCGCGGCTCCAGAAAATAAAGCCCGCGTAAAGATGCTGCATTACTGGTGCGTGTTCCCGGGTACATCTCAAGAGCATATGAGTAGCCTATAACGGATGCCTCATCAAGAAATCGATACGAACGGTAAGGGTTATTCAAAAAGCCTTCATCAGTAATAGTTTCAAACGTTGCGCCAACCAATGCATTTTTTGTCAGGACCTGAGTAAACCCCAGTCGATAATTTCGGCGCTCGATACCCTGCTTAAACATAGGCGTACCATTTTTTCGCACCTCATCAGAAGCACGCCCGTAACCAAAACTAGCCGTACTCAATCCACCGAAAAACTCTTGCGTGACTCCAAACCAATAGTTAGATGCCGAATAACTGTCTCTTATACACATCTCCGAGCCCACGAGACAAGAGGCAATCTCGT
>CAJXQV010000035.1 GCA_913058165.1 uncultured Chromatiales bacterium
GATCTACACAGAGTAGATCGTCGGCAGCGTCAGATGTGTATAAGAGACAGGCACGTAGAGGCGGCTATCGACTTTCCTGATGAGGATATTGATTTCCTCAGTGATTCGGGGCTTCTCGAAAGGGTGTCCGTGGTTGAGAACGCCTTTTTTGAACTCACCCGCTCGGCCCGCGAGGGATGTTTACTGCGCGATGGCGCGACCTTGGTTCTTGCCGGCAAGCCGAACGCGGGCAAATCAAGTTTATTAAATGCGTTGACCGGCTATTCGGCCGCAATAGTGACCGATGTTCCCGGAACTACCCGTGACGTGATTAAGGAGCATATCGATCTCGATGGATTGCCACTGTCGATTGTCGACACCGCGGGCTTGCGGAGTAGTACGGATGTTGTCGAGCAGGAAGGGGTTCGGCGAACGCATGAGCAGTTGCGTCAGGCAGACTTAGCAATATTGGTTATTGATGTAAATAAGCCCACAGAAGCGGATGAATTGATAGCCGATGTGCCCTCAGACCTGCAAATAATAAAAGTGTTAAATAAGTGTGACTTGAGCAACCGGCAGCCGGGTTTATCCGAAGACGGTTCTGCAATTTATGTATCGGCACTCACCGGTGCAGGTTTAAGCGACCTGCGATCACTACTGAAGCAGCGATTGGGGTATTGGCCGTCCGAAAGCGGCAGCATTACAGCGCGTCGCCGGCACCTCACAACACTGGCCGTTGCGCTTGCTGCGTTTGAAGATGGGCGCGCACGGTTGGCTGAGGGGTCTGGCGAACTAATGGCAGATGATCTATTGCGCAGCCAAAATGCATTGGCTGAAATTACCGGAGAGTTCAGTAGCGATGATCTTCTTGGCGAAATATTTTCGAATTTTTGTATTGGTAAATAGCTCCGCAGCCAAGACCAGGTTCTTGGGCCGCTGAGCGGGAGAAGTTTGTTGAGAATTAAATCAAAATTTGTATTGATTACGGCATGCATGCTGGTGCTACTTGGCTGCGACAGCACAACCGATAGTGGTATCAATGCCACCTATGTGCAGCCATCGGTAAATTCAGCGCAGGGCATCTACCAAACAGACACACTTTTGCCCGGCTATCTCTCGCCAATTCGTAATGAGCCCCTCGGCAATACACTAATTTCGTCCGATGGGGGCAGCGTTGTCACGATTGACCTAGGCTCTGCAGACCTTCGTCTGTTTGGTAGGGTTTTCGCTAAGCCGGCCACAGCAGCAAGCAATAGCGAGGTGTCCGGCAGCTTTGATGTTTATCTCTCGGAGGCCGTGCCAGGTGAAACAATACCAGCAGGTCCCCATGCCACAGCAACGGTGACCGGCGGTGAATTGCAACTGAACTACAGCCTAAGCGACCCTGAGCTGCTCGAAAGTAAAGCGCTGATTATTGAGCTCGACTTCGAAGAGATTGCAGGCCAATTGTCCGGTGAGGGCGCCGCGTTCTTCGATGATTTTGATGGCGCTTATGGCCTACGAACAGATCTGCCCCAAATCGAGCTGTACGCAGTATCACCCGAGCCGGAGTTTGTCATTGGTGGCTGGCGTGCTGAGGGTGATGTAACGGCAGAAGTTGAGCTCACAGATCTGCTTATCGATGCAAATGGCTTTTTTACGGCGAAACTAGAGGGCCCGGTGCAAAACTATTGTGCCAGTGATGCCGACCCGACAATACCCGAGCCCTTTACCGTTACCGGGGAGGCCCTCTTTGTCGATTTGTTGGTTGGTGTTGCCCCAACGCAGAATGCTTACTTTTTAGCAGGCGATGGGGAATGCCCCACCAACACGGATGTCACCATGTCCTTTGAGGCGCTTGGCTGGCTTTCGGGCGCTAATGACCCATTGGTTTTGGGCACGATGGATCAGTTAAGCTTCAGCACCGTATATCGAATGTTAACGCCACAGGGCACAGAAAGCTTTGCTACCGATTGGCAGCTACTTTTCCAAAATACTCAGGCGATCGGTCCTTTGGACCTCTGGGTCGAATATCCGGCAGCCACCGAAATCGATCCCCAGACCTCGCGGACCGTTGTATCAAATACGGCGCTTGAGCAGTTTGTCACCAACATCTCGACCTTTATTGGCGGGGCCGCAACGCAGGACGTGGTTGTGCGCATGAATTATCCGAGACCCGGGGCGTGGAACAGCCTCGACAACGCGGGCACGGCAGTGGATGCCGGTCAGATGTTCCAGGCCCTGATTAACACCTACCCTTTTTACGAGGTCGAGAGCCCGCCCAAGGCGCACACCCTCGCACACGCTATTGCCGCGGCTCCGAATGTGAACTGGTGGATTCTCCTGTCATCCAATGACGCCGCATCGTGGCAAGGGGCGGACATCAATACGCCCAGCTACCAAGCGCTGTCTGCGAACCAGCATGCGGTCGATGGTTTCGCCTTGAACGTTGCGGTTGTGTCCCACTACGAATCTCTCCTTAAGCAGAGCATGCCCGGCTTCTCGTTTGCCGGAGTGGTCTTCGAAGCGGAAGACTCGGGCCTCAGCAAGACCGCGGCGGGACCTGGCCTAGACTCGCTTTCCAACACAATCGCGAAACAGCTCTACTCGGTCTTCACGACCCCAACGACCAATCCCATTCAGGCGATCCCGGCCACCCCCGCATCGGGCCAATGGGCCGCTACAGGCACTTACACTCAGGCAAACCCGCTCAATGACTTTACTCTTAACGGTAACCCGGTCATCGGCCACTGGTTTCCACAGTGGTACGACGCCTCCGATCCTGCCGACCTACAAGCCTATACGTCGGGGTCCATTAGCGACGCGGTCAACAGGCTAGACACCTACAAACCGAACTTCTCAGCACGTGTCGCCGCCGACAAGTCGTTGTATACGGCGATGATCAGTGCGGAGAATGGTTGGCTGCGTAAATACATCGCCGGTTCTACCGGCACCCCAGCGACCATCGAGGTGAAGACTACCCCGGCAAAATTTTTCGGTGAGGGCTATGCATGGAGTGACGTGCAGCAAGCGGCAACGGCTATCCAGACGAAGCACGGCGTGCGGGTTATGGTCTACAACCTGGCGGAGCTCCCGCTGAACCAGACCAAGAAGGAGGCCGAAGACATCCAAGCTCTGACGCTCCCTTAGCGCCGTCGCATGATGGCCCCTATTGGCGAGTAGAGTATGAATATGAGCTCGATGTTTTTCTTCAAGCGCACACTGGTTGTGTTTTGGGCGCTGTGGTGGATATTGGCGTTTCTTACCGACTTCCTGGGCGGGCTCTATTTATTGAATGTCTTCACAGAGTCTTGGGTGCCGCATTCAAACTACCCGGGGCTGGTGACTTCGCTGGCGCAGTATGATGCACCCAATTGGTTGCCGAGCGTCTTTTTTGTCGGAATTATCGCCTGGTCTTTGTTGTCGGCTGTGGCATTTATTTATGCAGCACTTACACCGCGTCAGCCATCACAGCGTTGGCTTGCAAGAGTCAATGCTGCGTTCATCATTTCATTGGGCTTGTGGTTTGCATTTTTTATTTCAGACCAGGTCGTTATGATGTTTGACCTCGAACAAAATCATATGGTGCAAGGCGGCTTTCAGTTGCTCACCTTCATGGCGATTCACCTTCTGCCAGACGATTAATTTTATGAGAGAGTCGTTCCCTCGTTTGAGACTCCCATGGTAGCGGTTGCCTTAGCGAATTCGGGGGATCGAAGTGATACGCCACCTGCTTCTCTGAGGAGCCATGCACCGGGCTTTACCCATTCACACGTAAGGACTTTGCGTCCAGCTCAATGCTATTTAAGTCAAATAGTCCTGCGAAGCGAATGGAATAAAGGCTATTCTTCGGTGTCTGTCTTCCGGAGACCTGTTGCATATGTTGAGCCGACTAAAACGAGCCCTTCGCCGGCGTTTGCCGCGCAAGCCTAAACCAATGAAAATTGTCATGACCCTGCTGGTGCGTGATGAGCAAGACATTGTGCGGGCAAACATCGAGTTTCATCGTGCTATGGGCGTGGACTTCTTTATTGCGACCGATAATAAGTCGGTTGATGCAACCGCCGAAATACTTAAAGAGTATGAGCGTGCCGGACTGCTGCATTACATCTATGAAGGCACGGACGACTACAATCAGACGGAATGGGTTACTCGGATGGCGCGGATGGCCGCGACGAAGTTTGACGCGACTTGGGTCATTAATAACGATGCGGATGAGTTCTGGTGGCCGATGAATTATCCGGATTTACGGGCAGAACTTGCCGCGCTGCCGCAGGAGGTCGTCATTGTTGAAGCGGGTCGTTACAATTTTGTGCCGGTTGATGGCTCCGCAGATTCCTTTTCTACCGCCATGATCTATCGCGAAAAAGCATCTCTGAACGCAGTAGGTAAACCGCTGCCGCCGAAAGTAGCGCATCGCGCTAACCCTGGTGTGAAGGTGGCGCAGGGTAATCACGGTGTTTGGGGTTTTAACCCAGCAACTAAAGCGGCCGGAAAAATAGAGATTCAGCACTTTCCGCTTCGCAGCTACGCCCAATTTGAGAACAAAATCATTAAGGGTGGGCAGGCCTATGAGCGCAATAAAACCCTGGGCGACACGGCAGGCTCTACGTGGAAACGCCTGTATGAGGAATACAAGCAGGGCAACCTTATGAGCTATTACAAGCAAGAGGAATACTCTTCCGAGCGGATTCAAAAAGGCCTTGAGTCCGGCGAGTTGCTCACAGAGGCGCGCTTGCCTGAACTGCTTAACACTTTGAATATAAAGCCTAAATAGCAGTCATTTCTGCCCTTTCCAGGGCTTTTTAGGTAGAATGCTTCGCCCGGGCCTATCCGGGCACTTAATTCGATCTCTTCGCTTTGCGCGGAGCAGATTACTTCGGGACTTTCTAACGCATGACCGTGGCAGAGCAATTTGATGTGATCGTCGTTGGCGGCGGCCATGCCGGTACCGAGGCTGCCGCCGCTGCCGCACGCATGGGTGTGCGCACCTTGTTGTTAACGCAGAACATCGAGACTATCGGTCAGATGAGCTGCAACCCAGCGATCGGCGGTATTGGCAAGGGCCATCTCACTAAAGAAATTGATGCCCTGGGTGGCGTGATGGCCCAGGCGATAGATCGTGCCGGAATCCACTTCAGAACGCTCAATTCCAGTAAGGGGCCGGCCGTGCGCGCAACCCGCGCTCAAGCAGATCGTGCTTTGTATCGTCAGGCCGTGCGCAGCGCTCTCGAGTCTCAGGATAATCTCACCGTATTTCAGCAAGGCGTTGATGACCTGGTGATTGATGGAACCCGGGTTACTGGCGTAATCACTCAGCTTGGGTTGCAATTTAATGCGCCCGCAGTGGTACTAACCGTGGGTACTTTTCTTGCTGGAAGAATTCACGTCGGCCAGGCTCAATCCAGCGGCGGTCGTGCTGGAGACCCTGCCAGCATTGGCCTTGCCGAAAAGCTTCGCGCATTGGGTTTACGTGTTGGCCGGCTAAAAACCGGCACGCCTCCGCGCATCGATGGCCGTACCGTTGACTATTCCATATTGCAGGAACAGCCCGGCGACACGCCTATTCCCGTGTTCTCTTTCATGGGCAAGCGCAGCGACCATCCGCGACAGGTTTCCTGTTTTATTACGAATACTACTGAACAGACTCACGAGATTATTCGCAGTGGCCTGGATCGGTCTCCAATGTACACCGGAGCAATTGACGGAATAGGCCCGCGTTATTGCCCTTCAATAGAAGACAAGGTAGTGCGCTTTGCCGAGCGAACATCACATCAGATTTTTTTAGAGCCCGAAGGTTTAACAACTAACGAGCTTTACCCCAATGGGGTTTCCACAAGTTTACCTTTTGATATACAGAAGGCATTTATTGCCAGTATTCCGGGCTTAGAGAACGCACGTATTACGCGCCCCGGGTACGCCATTGAGTACGACTACTTTGATCCGCGAGACCTGAAACCGACGCTTGAAACCAAGGCTATTTCCGGTTTGTTTTTTGCGGGCCAAATTAATGGCACTACCGGCTATGAAGAAGCGGGAGCCCAGGGAATTCTGGCTGGAATTAATGCCGCATTAAACGTCAAGAACGAGGATGGCTGGTCTCCTCAGCGCAATGAAGCCTATATCGGAGTACTTGTCGATGACCTCGTGACCCGCGGCACGCTTGAGCCTTACCGTATGTTTACGAGTCGTGCCGAGTACCGATTACTGCTGCGGGAAGATAATGCCGACGCACGTTTAACACCCAAAGGGCGTGAGTTGGGCCTGGTGTCGGATCAGCGTATGGCGGCATTCGACCTTAAATATGAGCAAGTCGCCAAAGAACAAGAGCGGCTCAAACGTATTGTGGTGCATCCTGAAAAGCTCACCGCTGATGATAATGCCATTCTCGAAACGACACTGTCGCGCGAGCATCATGCTATTAAATTATTGAGTCGCCCTGAATTCAGGTATGAGAAAGTTACTGCGTTGAGTGTCGTTGGGTCACGTTCGCGGGCCGATGGCGAAACTGATGAGCTTGCTGAGCAAATTGAATCGCAGGTCGACATTCAGGCGCGCTATGACGGCTATCTTCAGCGTCAGGAAGACGAGATTGCGAAGAGCAAAAAACATGAAACCATGTCATTGCCTGATGCCATTGATTACTTATTGATTCAGGGGCTATCGAACGAGGTACGGCAAAAACTCATCGATGTTCGGCCGCAAACCATTGGGCAGGCATCGCGGATTCCGGGCATGACGCCTGCCGCTGTATCGATGCTGCTGGTTTACTTGAAGAAGCAAAAATTAAAAACTGCGTGAGTCTCCCGTTCTATTTCAGCTCGAGAAGCCTTCTCATGTTGCTGCTGCTCAGCGCCCTGGTGGCCTGCGCTCCCGCCGAGCCACCCCCGGCTGAGGGCAATGAGCCACAACAGTTTTCGCCTGCTGGCAATATCCTGCGAAAGAGCAATGGTGCCGAACCCCAGACGCTTGATCCGCATAAAGCCGAAGGTGTGCCAGCCTCTAATATTCTCCGCGACATCTATGAAGGCTTAACTATAGAAGCGCCTAATGGTGACTTATTACCGGGCGTTGCCGAGAGCTGGACGATTGATGAATCGGGCACCGAGTACACTTTTCAACTGCGGAAAAACGCCAAGTGGTCAAACGGTGAACCGCTTACCGCCGCCGACTTTGTCTACAGTTTTCGTCGTGCGCTAAACCCCGCAACCCTATCGCGCTATGCAAATATTCTGTATCCCATTAAAAATGCAGCTGCGGTTAATCGCGGGGAACTGGGTTTGGATAGCCTGGGTGTTGAGGCACTTTCGCCGCATTTACTTAAAATTAATTTAGAATCATCGACACCGTACTTTTTATCATTGCTTAATCATGCAATGGCTTATCCGGTGCATCAGGCAACCGCCGAACAGCATCGCGACCGGTTCACGCGACCAAACAATAATGTGTCTAATGGTGCTTACAAAATTTCTGATTGGGTAGTGCAGTCGCATATATCGGTTGAGCGGAATAGCCGTTACTGGGATAACCTCGACACCCGTATCGACAAGGTCGTGTATCTCGCCATAGAAAATCCGGATGCTGTGTTAAAGCGTTATCGAGCAAATGAGCTTGATATGACGCAGGAAGCGCCATCACGGCAGCTCGGCTGGATTATGCAGAACATTCCCGACGAGTACGTGGTATCGCCGTATCTTGGCGCCTACTACTACGGCGTCAACACCCTTAGAGCGCCCTTTAAAGCTAAGCCACAGCTTCGCTTGGCATTGGCGATGAGCATTGATCGTCAGATTCTTACCCAGAAGCTCACGGGTGGAGGCGAGCTAGCGGCTTACAGTTTTGTGCCCCCGGTTACCGGGTACGAACCACAGACACCCTATTGGGCGAACTGGTCTCAGGAGGAGCGCAATGCCGAGGCCCAACGCTTGTATGCCGCATCTGGCTTCGGCCCCGAAAACCCGCTCGACGTTGAGGTGTTGTACAACACCAGTCAGGGTCACAAGCAGTTAGCTATTGCCGTGGCTTCGATGTGGAAGCAAAACTTGGGCATTAAGACCACGCTGAGGAATCAGGAGTGGAAGGTTTATCTGCAGACGCGAGCCAACAAGACCGAAACAGAAATATATCGCTCCGGCTGGATCGGCGACTACAACGATGCATACGGATTTCTACAGCTGCTGATTTCAACTAATCCGCAGAATGATTCGGGTTACGCGAACCCTGAGTTTGACCATTTACTGGAGCGCGCAGCCAAAGAAATAGATATGAGCCAGCGGGCGATCTATATGCAACAAGCTGAGGCGTTGATGTTGCAGGACATGCCGGTAATTCCGATTTACTATTATGTGAGCAAGCACCTGATAAAACCCTGGGTGAAAGGATTCACGCCAAACATCATGGACCATGTCTATTCCAAAGACCTTTGGATTGATACCTCCGCAGTGGATGCCGGGTATAACTCAGTCCCCTAAGCGGCCTTGTTTGTGGCTATACTCATCATTAATCACGAGCCTACGAGATAAACGATGTCTGAAACGCAAAAACCACGCAGCAGCACCCTACCAGGAATCCTATATGTGGTGGGCTTGTGCGCGATCTTGGTAGCCATTTCTGTTTACTACAAGGGCGCTGATACCTATTGCCGCTATCAATCAAAAGACATGCCATTGTTAGACATGGCCCCGGAATGTCGCGACGCGGATACAGAATCGATAGCAGCAGACCCTGCTGAATAGTCTTCGTTGGCATCTGAAAAATAAACCGGAGTAAACTACTCCGATGCTGCGTTTTACCGTTAAACGTTTTTTTGGGGCCATCCCCACACTGCTTGTTCTTATGGTGCTGGCATTTGCGTTAATTCGCGTTGCACCAGGTGGCCCATTCGATTCTGAAAAACAACTATCAGCAGAAATTCAGGAGCGACTGAATGCCGCGTATCATTTAGACGAGCCTCTATGGCAACAATTTTTTCGCTATCTCGGCAATCTATTACAGGGTGATTTTGGTCCGTCATTCGCCTATGCCGATTACACGGTAAGCGAACTTATCGCGACAGGCTTTCCGGTTTCGTTAAAGCTCGGCTCTTTGGCAATGCTCCTTGCTATTATCGCAGGCGTTGCGATTGGTACGATGGCGGCATTAAAACAAAACACCCGTACCGACTACGCCGTAATGACAGCGGCGATGACGGGCGTTTCAGTGCCCACTTTTGTTATTGCTCCTGTGCTGGTTCTGGTTTTTGCGGTTACCCTGCAATGGTTTCCGGCGGGTGGGCTGGGGGATTGGCGAAATCTAGTACTGCCAGTAATTGCTCTTGCCCTGCCGCAAATAGCCTACATTGCGAGGCTTACGCGAGGCAGCATGATTGAGGTTTTACGCAGCGACTATATTCGTACCGCACGTGCCCAGGGCCTCACCCAAACCGAAATACTTTTTCATCATGCTCTTAAGCCCGCGATACTTCCTGTGGTCTCATATCTGGGCTTGTCTCTTATACACATCTCCGAGCCCACGAGACAAGAGGCAATCTCGTATGC
>CAJXQV010000036.1 GCA_913058165.1 uncultured Chromatiales bacterium
CCTCTTGTCTCGTGGGCTCGGAGATGTGTATAAGAGACAGGCCTGCAGGTCCTGCTCCTTCGTTGCGATGTAATCCTGCAATAAAGCAAAACCACTAAACCTCGTGAACTCGGCATCGGTTAACAAACGGATCGACGTAATATCAATATTAATTGCTCGCTTAATACGCCGACCACCGGCCTCTTCCATGCCACGCCAGTTTTTAAACGCACCACTCACCAGCTTGTTGGTCGGAATAATGGTCAAGGTCTTATCCCAGTTTTGCACTGTCACGTTATACAACGCGACATCAACCACATCGCCATCGGCGTTATACGATGGCATTTCCAACCAATCACCCACGCGAATAATTTTCTGGCCGGTTAACTGGATACTGGCTGCGAGCGACAGCAAAGTGTCCTGAAACACGAGCATTGCAACGGCGGTCATAGCACCCAAACCACTCAACATGATGACCGGCGACTGATCAATCATCACTGCAATGATAAGGATGATACTCACCAGCCACACCCCAATCTGGCCGAGCTGCACGAAGCCTTTAATCGGCCGCTCACGCGCTGCCGGCGTCACTTCATAAATACAATTAAAGGCGGCGAGCACACTGTTAATGGCCATAGCGATGGCCGTTATGGTCCATGCAGCAGCAACATTTTGCACCACCTTATCCATCAAATCCGGCACAAGGGGAACCAGTGAGATACCCTTGTAAATCAGCACCGCTGGCACGACCTGCCCGAGCTTACTGAAGGTCTTTTCCTTAACCAGAGCATCATCCCAAGTCGTATGCGTGCGGGTTACCAGCATGTGCACCAGAGCCACCCAAAGCCACTTGGTAATAAAGGCTGACGTAAAAGACGCCAGCAAGAGGATCAACAGCCCGACGAGGGTGGGCAGATAAGGGTTTATTGCAGAGAGATAATTTAGCATCTGAGCAGTTTACCGGAAGCAGTAGCGTTTTGTGGAGATCAGCGAGCCTTAGCGCGCGGACCGCGATGCCAACGACGCAATTCCGCCTTTAATGGGCACGCTTTGGATTTGCTGCATAAACTGATCTGAAACCAAACTCATACCGTAATCCTGGCCAAGCCGTTGCCGCATCCGCAACCAAAGCCCTGCCGTCACCTCGGCATCATCAAGAGCATGATGAAAGGGGCCCGATTGCGGCACACTCGCGCAATCATCCAGTGTGCCCAGCTTATGATTCGGCGCATTAGGGTACACGCGCATAGCCACACGCAGCGTGCAGATGATTTTCTGCCTGCGCAGCAACCCCACCCGCAAGTACTCGGCATCCAGGAAGCGTTGTTCGAATGAGACGTTATGGGCGACAAGAGGAACACCGCCCAAAAACATGTGCAGCTCTTGCAACACCTGGCTGGCTGCCGGCGCGCTGCGCACGTCACTCGTACTAATGCCCGTAAGTTGGGTAACAAACCGTGGCACGATGATGCCGGGATTTATAAAGCTCTGATAGCGATCATCGATTTGCTGCGACTCCAGCAGCGCAACGCCCACTTCAATAGCGCAGAAACTACTCAGCAGAAGCCGCAGGGCCAGACCGCCGCAACAGTATGGCGCGCATCACCAGCCAGATGAGCGCGGCCAGAATGGCGACCAGCACATAGCGTAAAAGTAGCACCCGTGGCAGATGTTGCAGCTGTTCCACATTAAGAGAGTAATAGGTAACGGCTGCAAGCAGCGTGCCGACAACAATGGCAATACGGTGCCAGCGCTTAAAAGCGATGCCCGGCATCTGCGTAACGATAAATATCCCTAAGCCCCCGAACAAAAATTGTGCCCAATTGGGCCCACCTTGCCCGGCAACGGCAAACCACGCGACCGTAGCACCATGGACCACCACAAAGAACTCTAAAAAGCCGGTCCACCAGCGGTTCACATGGGCACGGGTCATAAACAAACTGCCCTGCACGAACAACATGAACATATAAAAGAAACCCATCAGATGCCCCGGCGTGGTGGCCACCGGGTGATACCAGAAGGTGTAGGTGATCGCCCAGGCAAAGTAATAACCGTGATACTTGCGCACCATCGGCCCAACGCCTGACGGCACCAGCGCCCGCTTACCAAAAAACACACCGCGGCGATCGTTCTCCATAATGATAATTACAAACAACATGAGCGCGACTGAAGCCAGCGCACTGAACTCCGGGACATCCTGAGCGAGACCGTCGTAAGTTAAACGGGTTTGAACAATGTGCAGGCAGATAAAGACAGCGTTCAGCAGCAGTGCCTGCACATTAATCGAATGCAGACCCTTCACGTATTTTAGATTTTGCGATTGAGCCTTACGAATCAGATACCAAATACCTATCTGATGACAAGCATAGAGCGTCCAAACAACTGAACGACTAAAGACCGAAGGATCGGGCAGCTTCCAAGGGTAATCAAACATAAATGCCCGCGGCTGTAACTCGAAACTTTCCCAAGGCCCAAGAAGTATGATCAGCCCCATAACAATAGCGATGAACAGCAAGGCCCACCAGGGCTGCCAAGGCAAAACCCTTGGCTCATCAACTGCAAAATTATCACTCAAAGCCATATTCCATTGCATGAATCTAAGGTGAAGAGCTTACCGCAACCCCCAAGGGATGTACCCTGATTTAATACAGTTTTTCTAATGTTTGCCGACACGCCGATTGAGGCCTTATGCATAGCCCCGGTATCGATAGGTCTGCGACCGTTTGAATATAGAAAAAGCTTACTGTAATTTTTCGGAGAAGACCTTGAGCCGATAGATTCGAGCGTGGTACTTAGGCCTGAGACAAGCGGCGGCGAACCAGATCGATATCACGGCGCAACTTATAAATATCATCAGTATAAGTTTTGGGCACCGAGCCGATTATTGAACCTGCATCAAGCTCGTTAAGCCGCTCAATGCGTGCGGCACGATCGGCATCGCCTGCAACCGGATGCACCAATGGGTCGATAAATTCAAGCTCGGTATAGAGGCTTAACAAGCGTTTACGAATTCGCCAACGGTATGCCGGTGGCAGCAATTTAATCAGAGGTATCGCCAAACCAATAACCGGTATCAGCATTATCCATAAGCGATCCACTAGCGTTGCTGCCCAAAATGGTAAATAACGCATCAAAAATGGCGGGCCATTCTTAAAATACCGCTCGGCATCTTCACTTAGCGACAGATCAATATAGCGTGAGGTCGGAAACTCTCCGGCATCGGACAGCAAGCTATGATTGCCAAAGATATCGGCCGCAGCAATCAACAACAGGTCGACGAGCGCCGGATGCAACTCGCTATTAGCGGCCAGCATCGCAGTTAAGGCCACTGTCTCGATGTTGCTGGACGGAAGATCAGACTGCAAATCCAAAACCCCCTGCGGCAAAACCACTCTCGAAACATACGAGTAACGTCGCGCATAAGCCGCCGCCCTATGCAGGCTCTGCAGTTTTATGCCGGGCTGATTCAACAGGCCCGCGACGATGTCTGATTCCGGCCCACTAATCAAAAACGCAGCATCAATAGTTTTATCTTCGAAACCCTTGCCCAATTCGACAGAAGCGGTATCAAGAAACTCCGCCGACTCTGAGTTTATGCCATGTGCATTAAGCACACTTAGCACCACCGCACGGGTACCACTGCCCTCCGCGCCTACGGCAAGCCGCTTACCCACAAGGTCCTCGATAGAGGATATCTCGACACCGGCACCCACGAAAAACCATACGGGCTCAAGATAAAGAGAACCCAATGCCATGACGTTGTCTGTGGGCATAACATCGGCCAACCCACCCTGCACAAAGCCCAGGTCAATACCCTCAGCGCCCTCCAACAGCTCAAGGTTTTCAACGGAACCGGCAGTTTCGAGCAATTCAACCTCAATACCCTGAGTCTCAAGATAAGCAGCAAACTGCTCGCCGTAATACTCATAAGCGCCGCCATCCTGTCCCGTCGCTAGCACAATGCTTTTCGGCGGTGCCGGCTGCACAAACTGATAAGTAAAGATCAAACCTGCTGCAACCACCACTATGCCGAAACCCCAGGTACCCAGAATATCGAAGATGCGTTGCTTAAGCTGATTCATGTCTTTATTCATAGTTGCTCCTAGCGGTTCTTCCATGGCGATAACAGGTATTCACTTAAACCAGGCACTTGATAACAAACTTCTACTTCAAAAAAACATCTTATTTTTACGATTCATTCTGACCTGAGAACAAGGCTCGCCCTCGCAATCGATGCATTTAAAGCTACTGGCGACATTCCTACAACTGAGGTTAACTGCAATAAGAATAAAAATTCAAAAATCATAAAGCGCTCGGCCAGCATAAAACCAGTACTAAGAAAGGGTTAGATCCATGCCATTGACTGCAGATAACAAAGCCACTTCGGTAAATGGGCCAATCAGCCGGGCCCTTTTCCTGAGGGTGTATAATGAATTCCGTATATTGGACGGTGTTTTTCCATGAGACCTCATTCGAACGTCGCACTAGCTTCATTGTCGCTTGCCTTAGGGTTCTTATTAAGCGCGCCCGGCTCACCTCTTAGTGCCTCCGACACTGTTCCGTCCGATCATTCCGACAGCACAGGTGTACTTATGATCACCGATTTTACGGCAGATACCACTGACCTTGACTGGTATGTACAAAACGATAACGTGATGGGTGGGCGCAGCAAGGGTGGTTTTAATATTGAACCGGGCGTGCTCATCTTCGCCGGCAGCACAAATACAAACGGTGGTGGATTCAGCTCTATTCGCACACGGCCTTTTAAGGCCGACCTCTCCAGCTATAAAGGCATTCGCCTGCGCGTAAAAGGTGATGGTCGGCGCTACACCTGGCAACTGCAAACCAACGCACGTTACCAACGTTTTCGGGTGAGTTACTGGGCTGACTTCGAGACCACGGATGGCGAATGGATCACCGTAAATATTCCCTTCGCAGATTTTTTTCCTCAGGTGCGCGGCTTTAAGCTACCCGGGCCAGAACTCGATACCACCGATATCAGCGAACTGGGTTTATATATCTATGACAAGAAAGACGGCGCATTTGAGCTGCGCTTGGATAGCATCGAGGCGTATTAATTAACCAACATCACATAAACTAAAGGCACTGCCTCAATCAGATAACAGCTGCAGCCCGAGACTCACTAAAACTTGGTGATCTCCTCGCACTTCCTTCCGTATGTTTACAGATCAATTATCCCTGAAATTCACTCTGCTAGGTGTTGTTCCCAACTAGGGTTTTGCCCCACTGGGCTGCACGCCCCGCTGCAATGGCGGTTCCTCTGCAGCCTCGGGGTCAATGGTGTGATAAATCTTGCCAATAGTCGTTGCGTCATCCAAACACTCAATCACTAACGCCGCCAGATCTGCTCGCTGGATCATGCCCATGGTGGTGTGATCTTCGGTTCTTATCGCGGTGCCAGTGGCGGATTCCGATGCCATACCGCCGGGACGCAAGATGGTCCATTGCAGGCCGCTTTCTGTGAGGCATGCCTCGGCTTTGGTTTTCATTTCCATCACCGGGCCAAGAAACTTCCAAGCGTTTTCGCTGAGCACGTCGCGACTGTCGCCGGCACCGATGGCCGTTACCAACACCAGGCGTTGCACGCCGTGGCGTAAGGCAGAAGCAACAATGTTTTGTGTGCCCTCCACATCGGGGCGCGGCTCGTTGCGTGAGCCGCCAATGGTACAAACAACCGCACTGATATCGCCTGATGCAAAGGCCGCATCAACGGAATCGGCATCCAGTGCATTGCCCGTTGCAAACTCAACATCCAACGCCTGCAGCGCGGCGATATCTGACGTCGGCCGCACAAATACCTTAAGCTGATCGCCTCGACCGGCAAGCAGCTTACTGACTTCCAGACCGGTTCTCTGGCTGGCGCCGAACACTAGAATTTTATCTGCCATTGTTTTTATCCTGAATCATGAACACTGAATTATTAGAAGCTGATCTTGTTTTTTAGATCGACGACCAATAAAGGTGAGCCGACACTCAGGACCGACTTTACCTCAGGTCGTCTGCAGACCACCACTTCTTCACACGCGACATGGCTTTTAAAGCCGGATTCACTGCGCAGGGACCCACAATTTTTTACAGATCAGGCGTGGCATCAGACCCATGCCCTTACTCATAACGCTGCCGTTAAGCATAATGCACTGCAATGCAACTATGCGAAGCGACACTCGACCGGGGTAATGGGAAAGGAGCAGCTTACACTTTTAGCAATCAAGTAAGCTGCCCCCCATTTTTACTCCGAACTCACTAACGATTAGAACGCAAGCCGCGCACCGACATGCAATGAACGTCCCGGCAGAGGCGCGTAGGCAGCAATGACCGAGGTGCTCTTGCGCGCTTCCTCATCAGCTAAGTTGGTGCCACGCACAAAGAGCTCCCAATCAGCGGCACCGGCTGGAATCTTGTACAGGAAACTGGCATTCACCATTGTGTAAGCAGCGGTCTTAAATGAACTAACATCATTCTGCTTGGCGTAATAAATCACATCCAAACCGGCTGTCCAGCTTTCGCGGCCAAAGTCAAAATTCGCGCCCATGCGCCACGGTGGGATATACGGCAGCTTTTCACCATTGTCCAGCTCGGCCTTAACCGTGTCGCCAAACAGACGCAGGTTGTTATCGAGTTTCTTGCGTGACCACAGCGGCACAATGACGGCCACTTCAGCACCGACAAACTCTGCATCGCGCTGCGTGTAAATAGCCACTGGCAAGTCATCCTCCACGGCGCCGGTCAGGTCCTGATAAATGTAGTCGGTGAAATCATAGTAAAAGACCGACATGTCCCATAGGATATTCCCCTGCGTGCGTTGCCAGCCCAACTCTATATTCGCCGCATCCTCCGTGGTAGCGCTCCCACCCGGTACCGCAAGCAAACCGATTTCGAACTGCCGGGTCGCAATATGGGCACCGTCCGCGTAAAGCTCTTCTGTGTTTGGATTGCGCTGCGTAAGCGACAGGTTAGCCGTGAACTTGCTGTCTAAGCCTGCGTTAACACTCGCGCCTGCCGAGAATGACCATGCCGTATTGCTGTATGTAGCCAACGCAACATTGTCATGCTTCAGATCTTCCGCTCGCGCTCCGAACTGCAACTTGCCCCAGTCGAAGTCTGCTTCCTCGAGCAGAAACAAACCCACTGCCTTGGTATCGGTGGGCATCACAAACGCTTCCTCACCAACGGCAGAGAACTCGCGGCTGTCCACTTGAATACCAAAAGCACCCGTCAACCCGGCCAGCGGCCGGTGAACGGCTTCCAATGTCACCTGATACTGTTCATTGTCGAATGTCGTCGCCACCTCACCTGAGGGCTCGGTTTCCGTGTGCGTGTAGTCGTTTGCCCCAAGCACGAAGCGGACAGATTCCAGCGGGCTGCCGACAAAACCATACTCACCACGCACATCCGTACGCACCTGATTCATGTCGAGAAAGGGCCCTTCGTAAAGTTCGGGCTCAGGAACACCACCACCATCATCTTCAGCGGGTCCGGGCAGACCATACGTCGACTCATAAACACTGACTGACGCCCCCAAATAACCGCGACTGCCAACCCAAGATGCTCCGGCCGCATAGCCGTCGGTGTCACTGTAGCTGTTAGACAACGTGCCGGACTGTTCCTCGGGCGAGCGTTCCGCCGGGTCAGCAGTGGCAAAGCCTGGAATGTCGATATTATCGGTTTTGCGCTTAAAGCCATCGATATGCCAGGCAAACGCACCGGCACCGCCGTCTAAGCGACCAACCACCGCACGTTCTTTGGCTGCCGTATCGCCGCGCACTTCAATTTCTGCAGAAATCGGCTTCTCGCTGGGTGTCTTAGGGATCCGACTGTCCACAACGTTCACGAGACCGCCTGCAGCCGTGCTGCCATATAGCAGCATGGCTGGCCCGCGGATCACTTCAACCTGATCAGCCAACAGCACTTCGATAGCTACCGCATGGTCCGGGCTAACATCGGACACATCAAGTGCCGATGCCGAGTCACTCAACATAGTGACGCGCGACCCGCTTAAGCCACGAATGATCGGCCGGCTAGCGGCAGGACCAAAGTAACTGCTGCTTACGCCCAACTCATTGGCCAGGGTTTCACCGAGTGTGGGCGCATTTTTGAGGGACAGTTCATCCCCGCTCAATACCTGACTGGGTTGCAAAAAGTCAGCCAGGGGTAATGCAGTTACAGTAATTTCTTCGGGGGCCGTGGTGTCGAGGCGCGTAGGGTTATCCGCGAACACCGCGGGTGCTGTAACGATAGCAATACAGGCTGCCATCGCAACTGAATGGATGTTGTGCATGATTTAATTCTCTGTTCAATTTTTAAGCAACACACCCCAATCTTCAATGAAGACAGGAGGGTATGAGGGATTTAAAGCTGAATCAGATAACCG
The DNA here is from genome assembly GCA_913058165.1 of uncultured Chromatiales bacterium. Classification (GTDB taxonomy): domain Bacteria; phylum Pseudomonadota; class Gammaproteobacteria; order Steroidobacterales; genus JABIQA01. The sequence goes on from CAJXQV010000036.1 coordinate 8,372, forward strand.
GAGGGCCGCGATTGCGAACCGCAGAAACGGCGGTAGAACTAAACGTGATGGTGGGTAAACCTGCAGAAGACGCTTGTGCAACTGCAGGAATAGCTGCACCGGCAGCAGCGAGCGCGGCGTCATCGTCGAACCTGTCCTGCGCCACACACATGACACAGTGCTCGCCCAGAGAATGCTCTTCGAGCACCTCGTGAGTGACCATAGAAAACTGAGCAAACGCGGCCAGCGCTATCGCAACAACGGCGATGCGGCGGTTTCTCAAACTGTTAATCAAGTACGACACCGGCTAAATCTAACACACATAAAAGCAAAAAAACTAGTGCCGGCACAAACGAAAATTTCGAATGTGACCGGAGGCCAGCAGCCCGCTGCCCATAATTGACAGTGCTGTATCCACCCAGGCTGCTGCATGGTCATGCGCCCAGAACGCACCAACCAAGAGAACCATAATGCCGATGCCAACAAGCACCAATACGAGGCTATCCGGATGATGGCGTCGAGCCATGGCTATCGCGACCACACTCGTTGGTATAATAATCCAGAGCAACATGACGTGAAACAATTCATCGGTTAACACAGTGCCACCGAGCAACGGGAAAAGTATGAGCAGCGGCGGCAATGCGAGGCAATGTATGACACACACACCAGAGATGACTACCGAGCAGCGGTCAAGAATAGGTTGCAAGTTTCAGTCCTTTGATTAAGGCGTATCTGGCTGCTGCCATACTTAAAATAAAAATGGGGTAGCCAGCACGTTAAAGCGCATGCTAAGCGTGTTGCTTAGGGAAGCCCTTAGTTTGATCAGAGTTAATTATTGTCCAATTGGCAACAACTGTAAACCTATAACGCTGCAGCAGCTCCCTCTTGAGCTGGCGCCAACATCAAAACATCCAACAGCAAGACCAGCGTATCGATCTGCAGGGTACCAAGCTCTGCATCAAAACTTTTGATGCCGGCTGTGGTACCCCAGTAGCCGCTCATGTTGGACAAGGT
>CAJXQV010000037.1 GCA_913058165.1 uncultured Chromatiales bacterium
CATCAGCCCGAAATTAATCGCCTTGGCCGCTCTGCGCTGCTCGGTGGTGACGGCTTCAAGTTCAACCGAAAACACTTCTGCGGCTGTGGCCTGATGCACGTCTTTATCGTTGGCGAAAGCCTCCAGCAAATTCGGATCTTCAGAAATGTGCGCCATGATGCGTAACTCAATTTGCGAATAGTCAGCAGCAATGAGTTGATAGCCGTTCTCTGGAATAAACGCCTGACGAATACGCCGACCTTCTTCTGTTCGAATCGGAATATTCTGTAGGTTCGGGTCCGAGGACGAGAGGCGCCCGGTGGCGGCAACCGATTGGTGGTAAGAGGTGTGAATGCGCCCCGTGCGCGGACTAATCATGCCAGGCAATTTGTCAGTGTAAGTACTCTTCAGCTTTGCCATGCCTCTGTGTTCCAATATCAGGCGTGGTAACTCGTAGTCGTCGGCGAGTTCTTGCAGTACATCTTCTGCTGTAGATGGTTGACCCTTGGGGGTTTTGCGAACTACCGGGAGTTCAAGTTCTTCAAACAGGATGGCTTGCAGTTGTTTGGGAGAGGCGAGATTAAATGAATGACCAGCAACAACATGAGCTTTTTCTTCAATTTTCTGGAGTTTCTGTTCCAGCTCTGTGCTCTGTTGGGCCAGCTGAAAATCATCAATTAGTACGCCGGTTTCTTCTATGGTCTGGAGCACTTTAACCAGCGGCTGCTCGATATCCAAATAGAGATCACGCAGCGTAGGAATGGCATCTATTAGGCCCCACAAATGCTGATGCAGCTGCAAACAGATATCGGCATCTTCGCTGGCATATGGTGTTGCTGTCTCTATAGAGACCTCATTGAAACCTATCTGCTTCGCACCTTTGCCGGCCACATCTTCATAGTGGATGGTTTTCACGCCGAGATAGCGCAGGGCTACTGAATCCAGATCATGGCGTCCGGCAGTACTGTTCAGTACATAGGACTCAATCATGGTGTCATAGGCCATGCCGTTTAAGTTGATATCGTAGTTAGCAAGAATATGCGCATCGTACTTAAGGTGATGTCCCACCTTTTTATGCGCGTTATTTTCGAGCCAGGGCTTGAGCCGCTTGAGCACGGCATCACGATCCAGTTGTGCCGGTGCGCCCGCGTAGCTGTGACCGACGGGCAGGTATGCGGCTTCGCCAGCTTCTACCGCAAATGATATGCCCACCAGTTCAGCCTGCATATAGTTAATGCTGGTTGTCTCTGTATCAAACGCCGTAAGCGTGGCCGACTCTATTTTCTTGAGCCAGCGTTCAAAATCTGCATTAGTAAGTAGGGTTTCGTATTTACGCTGATTATTGATTGCCGGCATGTCGTGACCGGTTTCAGGCGGTGCAGTTACTGCTGCCGAAGAGTCATTGCCCAGAGCTTTGAGCAGCCCTTTGAGCTCCAGTTCTTCATACAGCTTCTGAAGCCCTTTATTGTCGGGCTTTGACGCAGCGAGCGAGCCTGGGGAATATTCCAGTTCAACTGCGGTATCGATGGTAACCAATTGTCTGGAGAGCTTTAACTGCTCCAAATGGGCACGCAGGCTCTCTCCAACCTTGCCGCCTATGTCGCCAGCGTGCGCAACCAATTTATCGAGCGTGCCGTACTCATTAAGCCATTTTGCAGCAGTTTTAGGGCCGCACTTTGGGATTCCCGGTACGTTATCAGAGGTGTCGCCGACAAGTGCAAGGTAGTCAATAATCTGCTCGGGCGTGACGTCGAATTTTTTCTTCACACCCTCGATATCTGTCCGGCGTGATGGGTTATGCATGGTGTCGATTAATGACACTGAGCTGTTAACAAGCTGCGCCATATCTTTATCACCGGTGCTGATGATGGTGCTGATGCCGGCGGCAGTGGCCTGAGTTGCCAGCGTGCCGATTACATCATCAGCTTCCACACCGGGTACCCGGATAAATGGCAGGCCCGACAACTCGATGGCTGTATTCAATGCATCAACCTGCAGTCGCAGATCATCCGGCATCGGTGGGCGGTTGGCTTTGTAGTCAGGATACATGTCGTGACGGAAATTTTTTCCCGGCGCATCCATGATAATGGCGACGAGATCGGTATTCTCTTCGCGCAGAGTCTTATGCAGCATATTCAGCATGACGTGAATAGCGCCGGTCGGTTGGCCACTGCGTGTATTTAGCGGGGGCGCAGCATGAAATGCACGGTATAGGTATGACGATCCATCGACCAAAAGCAATGATTGCTGTTTGCTCATTCTGTTACTTCGGTATTAGAAGTCGGTATCGTTGATTCGGTGAGCTCTGTGAGCTCGGTTTGTTCATCAGCAACCGGCTCTGCGTTGGGCGTGGAGCTTGCAGAGTTGGCTGCCTCAGACCCGGGTAAATACAAGGCGCCGGACTGACCACATGCCGTGAGGCCAGCGCTAAAAATTATGCCTAAAAGCAACACTCTCGGGTGTATGCCAATCATTTTTTATAAGCCTCGCCAACCCGGTGATAGGCATCACGGAAGCTAATGCCTTCTTCAACAACCATCTTGTTGGCGTCTCCGGCGGCATGAACTGATGGGTCCAGTGCGATGTTCTCAGCATTGAAGCTCAGGCCGTTGACAAGATTTGCCATGATCAGCGCTGAATCTTCGGCGAGATCAATTGCCTTAAACAGAGGCGACTTAATGCGCTGCAGATCGCGCTGATAGCCCGAAGGTAATTTAGCGGTGATGCTCATTATTTCCACTAGGCTGCCTTGCATGGTTGCACTCGCCGCACGCACAAGTTCCAGTACGTCGGGGTTACGCTTCTGCGGCATAATTGATGAGCCGGTTGTCATGTTGTCGGGCAGGCTGATAAACGCGAACTCCTGTGTATAAAACAACAGGAGGTCGGATGCGAGGCGTCCCAGGTCCTGCATAAGCAAGGACAGTTCAAACACCAATGAGGCTTCCGCTTTGCCGCGTGAGAGCTGGACTGCTGTGACGGGTTCGTGCACTTTGTCGAAGCCTAAAACATCGGCGGTAAACTGCCGGTCTACCGGGATATTGGGTGTGCCATAGCCCGCTGCACTGCCTAAAGGACTGAGGTTGATCCGCAGCAATGTGCGTTGAATACCCTCGATATCATCCTGCAACTCAGTGACGTAAGCACCTGCCCACAGGGCCACGGAGCTGGGCATGCCCTGCTGCATATGGGTGTAGCCGGGCAGGGCAATACGCCCTTGCTTGCCCGCCAGGTCTTCTAACGCGGTAACGGTTGTTTGCGCTGCTGCGGCGAGCTGCTGTGCGGCATCGCGCAAATACAAACGAAGCGCGACTAACACCTGATCGTTACGCGAACGACCTAAGTGAATTCGTTTTCCAGCATCGCCTATGGCGGCGGTGAGCCGACCTTCTAGCGCAGTGTGCACATCCTCATCTTCTAGCGAGATGCGCCACTCTCCTGCAGCATGAGATTCAGCTAGCGCGCTCAGGCCGGTTTCAATGGCGGCGTAATCGGCTTCACTTAGCAGACCCTGCGCATGCAGCATGCCAGCGTGTGCAATAGAGGCGCGCACATCGTATTGAATCAGGCGAGCATCAAGTATGTGGTCTTCACCCGCGGTGTAACGCAGGATGCGCTCATCCAATGGCTGACCCTTATCCCACAAGCGTGTTTTTGATGACATTAGTCCTGCCCCTGTTCTGCCGCGGAGAGCGCTTCAATGTGTTTAACGATAAGCGTGCCGGTACCCTCGTTAGTGAAGATTTCCAACAGCAGGCTGTTGGGAATCTTGTACGAGATCATATGCACACGCGATACACCGCCGTGAATCGCCGATTCGATAGCTGTGGCCTTTGGCAACATACCGGCTTTTAAGGAGCCGTTGTCCCGCAGTACCTGTAAGCCCTCGATATCAACATAAGAAATAATCGAACCAGGGTCATCGACGTTTTCAAGAATACCTGGTGCGCCGGTTGCAAGAATGAGTTTTTCAGCACCCAATGCAGAAGCGATTTCCGCTGCAACAGTATCGGCATTGATGTTCAGCAATGTGCCATCGTCATCTGCCGATAACGGGCTGATGACCGGCACCAGCCCACTGTCCAGTTGCGTCTGCAACACACTGATATCAACTGAATCAATATTGCCGACGAAACCGTAGTCCACCGTCGCATCGCCTATTTTTACAGGGGGACGCTTGCTGGCCTTGATGAGCCCGCAATCCACGCCACTAATACCCACGGCAGGCACACTGAGGCTGCGGCAAGCCGCCAGAATCTGTGTGTTGATTTCACCATTAAGAACCATGGCCGACACTTTAAGTGTCTTGGCATCGGTTACCCGACGCCCTTCGACCATGTTGGTTTCAATGCCAAGGGTGCCGGCTAATCGGGTCGACTGCGGGCCGCCGCCATGAACAATGACCACGCGAATGCCGATCTGGTGAAGTATTGCTATTTGCTCAACCAGTGTCTTGGTGGTTTCCATGCTCTCAAACACTTCACCGCCGGCCTTAATAACGAAGACCTTGTTTTTGTACATGCGTATGTACGGCGTCGCGTGAGTGAGCGCCGCTACCACGATGTCCCGGGTTTTAGTGTTGTTAATCATGAGTTACTTAGTTCCTAGCATTTGATGCAGCACAGCCATCTGTGCATACATTCTGTTACGTGCTTCCGGAATGACCACACTGCGTGGCCCATCCAGAACTTCATCGGCCACAACTATGCCGCGTCTTACCGGCAGGCAATGCATAAAGCGCGCATCTTTCTGCGTGGTATCAAACCAACTGTTGTTGATGCACCAATGTTTTAATCCTTCCCGTGCCTTTTCGTCATTAGGCAGGTGACCATAATGTTTTGTTGATGCCCATGATTTTGCATAGATCACATGCGCACCTTCCAGTGCAGCTGCTTTGTCATCTGTCTCAGTTACCGAGCCTCCGGAGAACTGCGCTGCATCGCGGGCTTTTTGCATGATGCTTTCAGGCAGTTCAAAGCCTTCTGGCCGCAACACGGTAACGTCCATACCGCGCATCGCCGCCATATGCACTGTTGCTGAAGGTACTGCCAGTGGCAATGCCCGTGGGTGATAGGCCCAACTCAACACAAACTTGCCGCCCGCGCGCGGCAGTCCCAGATCGTCCATTGTTTTCCAGTCCGCCAGACTCTGGCAGGGATGGTTGATAGCAGATTCCATATTGATAAGAGGTATATTCACCAGTTCGCGGAATGCCATGTAATCTTTGTCGGCCAGATCATGGTCAAGTTCTTCGCGTTCAGCGAATGCCCGGATACCAAGCGCATCGGCGTATGACGCGATAACGGGAATAGCTTCCCGAATATGTTCTGCAGCTTGCCCATCCATCACGATACCGCGACGTGTTTCTAATCCGTGAATCGACATGTCCGGTGAGATGACAAACGAATTGCCTCCCAATCGACCCATTGCCGCCTGGAACGAAGCCAGTGTGCGCAGCGAAGGGTTCAGGAACAGCAGCGCCAGAATCTTTCCTTCCAAAGCCCGTGGTTCTGGGTGCGCTTCTAAGCGCCGCGCGAGAGACAGCAGGTTTTCTACTTCTTCCGGAGTAATCAGGGCCAGATCTTGAAACTCTTTCATGTCGTTACCTTGTGGATTGAGTCAGGCTATTTAATATCTGCCAAAGCATCGAGCAGTTGTTGTATATGCTCGCGTTGCAGCGTCAATGGCGGCAATAGGCGGACCACTTTAGGGTCAGAACTACTGCCTACCAGTATGTTGCTTTTCATTAGTTCAGCTGCCACTTCTTTTGCTGGCCGGTCGCAGATTAATCCGGTAAGAAAACCTTTGCCCTGAATGCCAACCACCGGCCCTACCGGCAGATTGGCGCGCAAGAATGCCGTTTGCTCGAGCACGTTGGCTATCAGGTTTTCTTCATTAATGACATCAAGCACCGCAGAAATCATGGCGCAGGCGAGTGGACCACCACCGAAGGTGGTGCCAAGGTCGCCATTGTGAACTGCATCTTTAAGATGCTCCGCCACAATGACTGCGCCAACGGGAAAACCGCCACCCAGCGCCTTGGCTGTGGTGATGATATCCGGCGTAACGTCATACAGCTCAATTGCAAAGGCACTGCCACAGCGACCAATGCCGGTTTGCACCTCATCCACAATCAATAGTGCGCCAACGGCTTTGCAGCGTTCAGCAATGCCTTGCACAAAGTCAGTACTTAGGTCGTAGGCACCAGCTATGCCCTGTATGGGTTCCAGAATGACAGCTGCGGTATCTTTATCGATGTAAGAGTCGATAGCACTAACCTGATCTCTTGGCAGAAAATCGACCGCAAATGGCGTGTTCGGGAAGGCGTACCAGTTGTCTTTTGCGCCCCAGGTGCAGGCGCCGGCCGCAGCAGTGCGTCCGTGGAAGCCATGTTCGATAGCCACCACCTTGCCGCGATTGGTGTGTTTAATAGCAATGCGCAGCGCATTCTCGTTGGCCTCAGCACCGCTGTTAACCAGAAACACATGGTTCATGGTTTCAGGTGCAAAATCGGCAAGCTTGCGTGCGGCCTCTGCGCGCACATCAAGCGCGACAGCATTGCTCTGAAAGAACAACGTGTTGGCCTGATGTTCCAGCGCTTTAATCAGGGTGGGGTGACTGTAGCCAAGTGCAGCGACAGCATGACCGCCATAGAGGTCGAGCAATTGACCCTCTTTGCACTGAATATGCACACCTTTCGCCGACACCGGCTCAAAACTCCATTGCGCATAGACCTGCAATAGGTGTTCGGCTTCGGCCTGTTGTGCCGCATTTTTCACGTTACTCATGTTCTCAGCCCCAGCCACTTCCGGGTGTCGTCAGGCCCAGTGTTTCATCAAAGCCCAGTTTGCGATTCATCCATTGGACTGCACCGCCGGCGGCACCTTTAATTAAATTGTCGATAACCGTGAAGACCACCACTGTATCGCCGTTAGTGGCGAGACCGATCTGTGAATAATTACTGCACGTAACATCTTTCAGCTTTGGCTGACCGCTCACCACAGTGACAAACTCGTTGTGGTTATAAAAGTCAGTAAACTCTGCAACCAGGTCTTCGGTCGTCCGTGGTTGTTTCAATTTGGCCTGAACCGTCATGTGAATGCCTCGCGCAAACGGGCCTGAGTGGGGGATAAAGTTGAGCGTGCTGTCTTTGCCGGTTAGAGCTTTGCAAATAGCAACAACCTCAGGTGCATGACGATGTTCAAGCGGCTTATAGGCATATAGATTCGAGTTGCGTACCGGATGATGCGTGCCGGCAGATGGCGCCTGACCTGAACCGGTGCTGCCGGTAATGCCAAAGGCATTCAGTTCGGGCTCGATTAGGTCCAGCTGCAGCAGCGGCACAGCCGCAAGCAGCATGGCGGTGGCAAAACAGCCGGGATGGCCCACGTTCGGGTGTTCGGTGTTTGGCATGTGTTCAGGCAGTCCACAGACAAACTGATCGAGCAATTCTGGAGCGCCATGTTCGCCATAAACAGCAGAGTAACTGGCGCTATCGGCAAAGCGGAAGTCAGCAGACATATCGACAAGATTTACATCGGCGTTCTTGGCCTGTGCCAGAACGTCGGCAATCATGCCTGCGCTTGCCCCATGAGGTGCTGCCGAAAATATGGCTATTTTGCCGTGCAAATGTTGTTGCAGTTCAGCCGGACCAATAAAACATTGCTTACCAAGCGCATTATGCAAATGCGGAAACACACTGTTAATGGGTGTTCCGGAATTTGACTCCGATACTGCAGCTACGAGCTCCAGTTGCGGGTGCCCGGCTATCAGACGCAGCAGTTCTCCGCCGACATAACCGGAGCTGCCAATGACCACTGTTTTAACTGTATCGCTCATGACCTTATTCCAATGCAACCTACTTCAGGGCTGCAAAATCTTATGCTATTTGCCCAATTTAAGAATGTTGATAACCTCATCGCCGAGCTCAGTGCTATCGGTCAGCGCATTCCACGCTGGTACGTTTAAACGAGTATTGATCAGTTTTTTGCCGACCTGGTTATCCGTAGCAGGGCCTGTGACAACACTGGTGTCCAGGTTGTAGTCTTGCTGCATCAGCTTGACGCCACCCCATGCCGCTACAGGGTCATTGGCGCAGAGTATGATGCAGGACAGAGCCTTCTTGATTTCCTCGTCCGCCAGAATAGCCTGAACCCCATAAGTGCCGAGCAGGCCGTCGCCAAGTTCAAATACCACGACGTCGGGTTTTTTCGCGCACAGCTTATTCAGCATCGTGCGGGTGACTGCAGGCCCTGTTTCATTCGAGCTGGCAACCACACCAAAATCACTGAAAATAAGTGTATTGCGTGCACCAGCATCTTCCATCGCGAGAATGTCGCGACGTAAAGCGACACCGGTCGCCTTGAAAGCATCTACCGTTAAACCATTGTGACGCAGGCGGCTGACAATTGCGCAAGCTGCGGCGGTTTTACCGGAATCCATACAGGTTCCGGCAAGTGCAACTATGGGTATGCCCTGCGTATCGAGAGGTGGCAATCCATCGAGTGTTTCACCACCAACACGTGCAGGAACGCCGACGCGTTCACCCAGGTGCGGAAATTCGAGCACGGCGCCCAGCACCTTGCCCTCAAAAGGTTGGCCGAAATTGGCATTAATAGAATCGCAAACGCCAATTACGCCGCCAATATTCAATAGCTGCAAAATGTCGCCGGGTTTTACAGTTTCTGGCAAGTGACCTGAGTAGCCAAACAGCGCATTGCGGTGCCCGAGAGCGCCCACGATGATGTCGCCGCGCTTCAGCTGTGCCATACGCCCGCTGATCAGTTCGAGTTTGTTGTAAGTGGCTTTGTTGTTCAGCACTTCAACGGCGATAAGTATGCCTTCCTCACACGGTATTTCCGGGCTCAGGTGGAGTTCCTGGCTGATGCTTTTGTGAAGCGCAACCGATCCTATTTTATCTGCGAGTACAGTTTTCATTTTTGTTGTCCTGCCCGGGTTTGTAGCATTCCGGAAAGTGATAGTACGGTTGAGTACCCCAGCGCATCGCGCGGAGTCCATTCGCCAGCAGCCTCGCCATACACGCCTGTGGTTGCCGCCATTAGTGAGTACTGTGATTCAACGCCCTCAACGAACAAGTTGCCGGGGCGCAGTTTTAATTTGACGGTACCGGTGACGCGTTGTTGAGAAGAGGCCAGTAATGCTTCGATGTCACGGCATACCGGGTCAAGCTGCTTACCCTCATGCACGAAGTTGCCATAGTGGAGCGAGACAGCTTCTTTAATGCTCATCTGCAAAGAACTGAGTACCAGCTTTTCAAGTTCACGATGCGCTGTGAGCAGCACCTGTCTCTTATACACATCTGACGCTGCCGACGATCTACTCTGTGTAGA
>CAJXQV010000038.1 GCA_913058165.1 uncultured Chromatiales bacterium
CGAGATTGCCTCTTGTCTCGTGGGCTCGGAGATGTGTATAAGAGACAGCCCTAAGGTTAAGGTCGCCCCGGAAGACCCCCTTTACGCCATCTATACTTCCGGATCTACAGGCACCCCTAAAGGTGCAGTACTGCCTCAACGAGCGCTGGCAAACCTGCTTGCCTGGCAAGTACGTCGCCCCGGCTTTGAGCATGCTGCACGGACGCTGCAATACGCTTCATTAAGTTTCGATGTCCATCATCAGGAGATATTCCCTACCTGGGCAAGCGGCGGCACTTTAGTGCTCATTGACCAGGAAATGCGCCAGGACTTGCCTGCGCTAGTGCGCTTTATTAGTGAAGCTAATATTCAACGTCTGTGGATGCCATTTGCAGCGCTCCAACCGACCGCTGAAATAATGGCACAACGTGACGAGCTGAAATTCTCTCTGGAACAAATCTGCACCTCAGGTGAACAGTTACAAGTCACGCCGCTGATTCGCAAGTTCTTCAGCAAGTATCCCGAGGTGGGTTTCCATAATGAGTATGGCCCCTCTGAGGCTCACGTTGTTAGCATTTACAACTTTTCGCCGGGCGCAGAACGCTGGGCAGAATTGCCGCCTATCGGCAAGCCTGTTCCGAACACCCGCCTTTATATTCTCGACATGAATATGCAACCTTGCCCGGTCGGCGTGCCAGGTGAGCTCTATATTGCAGGCAAGCAGCTGGGCTTGAGCTATCTGAATCAGCCTGAAGAAACTGTTGAAAAATTTATTGATGACCCCTTCACGGGCGATGCTGGCCGCATGTACAAAACCGGCGACCTTGCACGCTTCCTAGCGGATGGCAATATCAGCTACATGGGGCGCGTTGATGAGCAGTTTAAGTTCCGCGGCTTCCGTATTGAACCCGGTGAAATTGAGGCGGCACTGGCTAACTCAGATAAAGTTAAACTCGCTGCCGTTGCCCTTCGTGAGGACAATCCCGATGATAAACGACTGGTTGGCTATGTAACTACAGAACCCGGAACTGTGCTGGACATCCAGCAATTGAAAGTAGATCTGCAAAGCAGACTGCCTGAATACATGATTCCATCAACCATTGTGGTTCTAGACACAATGCCGACCACGCCCAGCGGGAAAATCAGCCGCCTCAAGTTGCCTGTCCCAGATACCGGTTGGGATACCGAAAGCTATGTAGCACCACGAAACGAATTAGAAACCTCACTCATGGGTCTCTGGGAAGATGTTCTGAGTGTCGAGAAAATTGGTATCCACGACGACTTTTTTGAACTCGGTGGACATTCGCTTCTGGCAACCCAGTTAATCTCAAGAATACGGGATATATTCCAGCTCGAAATGCCTTTAAAATACATCTTCCGCTACCCAACCGTTGCGCGATTAAGCGAACAGATTTCAGCGCTGACACTTATGGCTAATCAGCTTAGTACTGATGATATGGATGATGACGATGATCTTGAGGAGTTTGAAATATGAGCACTGCTGCTCTTATCAAAAAACTCCATGATCTGGGTGTGCGTATTCGTCTTGTCGATGGCGACCTCAAGATAAAAGCACCTAAAGGCGCTATCAATAAAGAGCTTCAGCTCGAACTCAAGGCCAGCAAATCCAAACTGATAGATTTTTTAAGCACTGCAGGCAGCGTGCAGCATCAGCCAACACCAGCGCTGACCAAAGCGCCTGATGGTGCCAAGCTCACCCCATCATTTGCACAACAGCGCTTATGGTTCCTAGACCAATTAGAGCAAGGCAATACCGTCTACAACATTCCTTTTGTATTGCGCTTGCGTGGCGACCTGAATACTCAAGCTCTCGAGGCAGCATTTAACGATTTGATAACAAGGCATGAGGCCCTGCGCACCCGCTTTGCTATTGACGAAAACGATGACCCTATCCTTATCATCGACTATGAACTCAAAGCAACAATAGATCATATCGACATGAGCGGTGCCGATGATGATGCTATCCGCGCGACGCTCGAAGAACTCAACCAGAATGCATTTAACCTCGTTCATGGGCCACTCATTCGATTGCATCTGTTGCAGATCAGCCCCACTGATCAGGTGCTGTTTATACTCATGCACCACATTGTTTCCGATGGCTGGTCTTTGGATATCATTGGTCGTGAACTGATTGCCTTTTATAGTGCCCGCAAAAACAATGAAGTCGCTGATCTGCCCGAATTACCTTTGCAGTTTTCTGACTACGCCTGGCGGGAACAGAACTGGCTCAAAGACGATGTGCTTGAGCGCCATCTCGAGTTCTGGCGCAACAATCTAGCGGGTGCGCCGAAAGTACTCGAGTTACCCACCGACAAGACCCGCCCTGCAATAGCCAGCAATCGTGGCGGACGCGTGCAACGCCAATTTTCGCAAGTTGTAAGCAGCCGCCTGAATGAACTCGCAAAGGCTGAGGGCGGCACCCTGTTTATGGTGCTATTGGCCGCCAGTGACCTGTTGCTGTCCCGCTACACTGGACAAGAAGACATCATCGTCGGCACTCCGATTGCAGGTCGCGATCGCACCGAACTGGAAGGGCTGATCGGGTTCTTTATTAACAACCTTGTTATGCGCACCGATCTGTCAGGAGAGCCCAGCTTCCGTGAGTTGGTCCAACGAACAAAGAACACCGCCTTAGACGCCTACACTCATCAGGCATTGCCTTTCGACAAACTGGTTGAAGATATTCAACCCGAACGCAACATGAGCCAGACACCAATTTATCAGGTTGTTTTCATGCTGCAGAATGCGCCGATGGAAGGCGGCAGTTTCGCAGACCTGCAGACAGAATCAATCGGTTTTGAGTACGGTACGGCAAAACTAGACCTAACCATCGCCACCATCGAAACACCGACAGGCATCGCGGCTGAACTTGAATACAACCGCGATATTTTTGAGCACGCCACTATCGAACGCATGATGGATCACTTTGAGTGCTTACTCGAAGGCATTGCAGCTAACCCCGATCAAACTATCGGCAGCTACGACATGCTCAGCGAGGCTGAAAGGCATCAACTGCTGATCGAGTGGAACAACACCGATTTTGACTACCCTATTGATGGCACCATGCATGGGCTGTTCGAGCAGCAAGCGGCCCTGCAACCCAACTCCATTGCGATTTATCACAATGGCAATACCTTAAGCTACGCCGAACTAAACCAGCGGGCCAACAGGTTGGCGCACAAACTTATCGAACTTGGCATCACCAATGAAACACTGGTTGCCGTTTACACCGACCGTTCAATTGAAATGCTAACCGGAATGATGGCCATCCTGAAAGCCGGTGGCGCCTACGTACCTATCGACCCAGATTATCCCCCGGATCGTGTCAGTTATATGTTGTCCGACTCAGCAGCACCCGTGGTTTTGGCCAACAAGAAAACCCTCGGCAGCCTGGCAGCAAGCAATGCGAAAGCTATCTGCTTGGATGATTTTGATTTCTCCGACAGCAGTCTAAGTGATGCCAACCCCAGCCTACCTGTTGCTGCGGCACAACTGGGCTATACCATCTACACCTCGGGCTCCACCGGCCTGCCGAAAGGTGTTGAGATTGAACACCGCAATGCCGTCGCTTTGATTGAGTGGATGCGAGATACATTTACGGCTGAGGAGTTTTCAGGTGTGGCCGCATCGACATCTATTTGCTTCGATTTATCGGTGTACGAGATTTTTGGCACCCTCGGCCTCGGCGGACGCATCGTACTGGTTGCTGACGCACTTGCCTTAGCCGATTTAGCTGAAGATGCAGCAGTCGCGCTGATCAATACTGTGCCCTCTGCAATTGCAGAGCTGGTTAGCATGCAGGCCGTTCCCGCAAGCGTAAAAACCGTCAACCTTGCCGGCGAACCCCTCAGTACCTCACTCGTAAACGATATCTACGCAACCGGCACTGTCGAAAGGGTTAACGATCTTTACGGCCCCTCCGAAGACACAACCTACTCCACCTGGACCCGAAGATTGGCTAACGTCCGGGCAACAATTGGTCGACCGATTTATAACACTCAGGCCTATGTGCTCGACAAGCACAAACAACCGGTTCCGGTCGGTGTGCCAGGAGAACTGTTTCTTAGTGGTGCAGGTGTCACCCGCGGTTACCGCAACCAGCCTGAACTCACCGCCGAAAAATACATCCACAACCCCTTTAGCAGCTCTGCGGATGCCCGCATGTACAGCACCGGCGATCTGGTTCGCTATCAACCGGATGGCAATCTTGAATACATCGGCCGTATCGATCATCAAATCAAGTTGCGTGGCTTCAGAATTGAGCTCGGTGAAATTGAGTCCAAACTCCTTGATCACGAAGCAGTGGATAAGGCTGTCGTCATCATTCGCGAAGACCAACCGGGTGACAAACGTCTGGTTGCTTATATTGTTACCGATAAGCCACCTGAAAGCAGCGAACTAAAAGCTCATCTGCAAGCCAGCCTGCCCGCTTATATGGTGCCGGCAGCATTTGTATTTATGACTTCTGTGCCGCTAACACCTAACGGCAAACTCGACCGCAAGGCCCTGCCCGCGCCGGAATGGGCCTCGGAGAATGAGTACACAGCGCCGCGCAATGAACTCGAACAACAGTTGGCCGATATCTGGGCAGACATACTGGGCATTGAAACCGTTGGTATCCACGATGACTTCTTCCAGCTTGGTGGCCACTCGCTATTGGCGATTCAGGTGATGGCAAGAATTCGCAAATACTTCGGTATCGATCTTCCACTGCGCCTTTTATTTGAGAGGCCAACGATTAAGGCCCTGGCTCTAGCTATCGACCGCAGCAGCGGCACGACAGCTCTAGAAATCACAGCTATAGACCGTGATGGCAACCTCCCATTATCGTTTGCTCAGCAACGCCTCTGGTTTCTGCATGAACTCATGCCCGACAACCCCATGTATAACGTACCGTGGGCACAGCGTTTCGCTGCTGACTTCGATACTGCATTACTGCAACAGGCCTTAGACCAGCTTGTCACAAAGCACGAGACCCTACGAAGCAACTTTATTAGCGACGCAGGCAAACCTGAACTGAGAATCAATGCCGGACAGCAGATACCTATAGATCACATCAGCGTCGCTGACGAAACGGAACTGCAGGCAACACTCACGGGACTTTCTCGCAAATTGTTCGAACTTGATCAAGGGCCACTGCTAACACTTACTGCGATTGATATTGGCAGCGAAGGTCAGGATTGCGTATTAATGCTGGTCATGCATCACATCATCTCTGATGCCTGGTCACTAGACCTGCTAACCCGAGAACTGCTAGACAACTACCGGAGTTTACAAGCGGGCAACAGCGCAACTGAGACAGCACTAAGTATCCAGTACGTTGATTATGCAGCATGGCAACAGCAGCAATTACAGGCCGATGCAGTCGAGCGACAAATGAACTATTGGCGGAGTAGCCTCGAGGGTGCTCCGGCGGTATTGGAATTACCTACTGACCGGCCCCGACCCACAGCACAGAGTTATGCAGGCAGCCTTACTGGCATCGTTTTGCCACCAGAACTTGCCGCCAAACTGCGCAGCTTATCCGGCAGTCAGGGCGTGACTCTTTACATGACGATGCTCGCGGCTCTGAACGTGCTGCTGGCGCGTTATTCAGGACAAGAAGATATTGTCGTGGGCACACCGGTTTCAGGTCGTTCACAGCCTGCGCTCGAAGGTATTGTCGGGCTGTTTTTAAACACCCTAGTGATACGCAGCGATTTATCCGATTCACCTTCGTTCAACACACTGCTTACCCAACTCAAGCAAAACGTTCTAGATGCCTTTGCTCACCAGGACCTTCCATTTGAACGACTGGTTGAAGAACTTCAACCATTACGTGACATGAGCGTCTCACCCATTTTTCAGGTGATGTTTACACTACAGAACGCCGAAACGGGTGATGCCGGAAATGACCATAATGTTGCTTACGAGTACAACAGCGCTAAATTTGATTTAAATATTTCGGTTACAGACAGTAGCGATGGTGCGATCGGTATTACCTGCGAGTACGCCACGGACCTCTTTGACCGCAGTACTGTCGAGCGCATGCTGCGGCACTATGAAATATTGCTGGATGCTCTCAGCGAACAGCCCGAAGTGGCTACAAATCTTTTGCCCATGCTTAGCGGCGACGAACAGCAATTAGTTTTGCGCGATTGGAATGCGACCGCCGTTAAATTTGACGGCGCCAGCACCCTACACGGATTAGTCGAAACACAAATGATGCTCAACCCGGACAGGGTTGCCCTCGTTCATAATGACGCCACCCTGACTTACCGCGAGCTCGATGCTGCAACTGCCGGACTTGCTACCGAACTGTTATCTGCTGGTGCTGGTCCTGGAGTGCCCATAGCTGTATGCCTGGAACGCTCTGCAGACATGCTCATCAGTTTGCTCGCTGTACTGCGAGCGGGGAGTAACTACGTTCCGCTTGACCCCAATTATCCGGCAGATCGTATCAGTTACATGCTGGAGGATTCCGGAGCCCGAGTTTTAGTCACCGAGACCGGTCTTAGCGAACAATTAAAAACTGATGGAATAGCGGTGATCTGTGCAGACCAAAGCACACCGCTAAGCAACACAAAACTGCCGGATACGGTTAATAGCGATGATCTTGCTTATCAAATCTATACTTCCGGTTCGACCGGTCTCCCCAAAGGAGTTCAGGTAGAACACCGTGCAGTTGTGAACTTTCTGCACAGCATGGCGGATACCCCCGGGCTTGATAGCAACGACACACTGCTGTCGGTCACCACGCTTTGTTTCGATATTTCAATACTCGAGTTTTTCCTGCCATTAACAGTGGGAGCAAAGCTGGTTATTGCGAGCCAAAGCGAAACCGCAGATGGTTTTGCCTTACAGGAGCTCATAAAAAGGCATTCTGTAAATGTGATGCAGGCGACTCCTGCTACATGGCGCATGATGCTGCAAGCTGGATGGCAAGGTAACCCGCAGCTCAAAGTACTGTGTGGCGGTGAAGCATTGGACAGGCGCCTTGCCGACCAACTGGTAACGGGCAATGCCGAACTCTGGAACATGTATGGCCCGACTGAAACTACAGTTTGGTCAAGCTGCCATCGCTATGCGGCGAGCGATGAACTCATCAACGTCGGCAAGCCTATTGCCAATACTCTAATCTATGTATTAGATAGACATCTGCAAGCCTTGCCGGCAGGCATTCCCGGTGAGTTATACATTGGTGGCGATGGTGTTGCACGTGGTTACTGGCAACGTGATGAACTCAACCTGGCGCAATTCAAAAGCAATCCGTTTGGCGATGGTCGCATCTATAAAACCGGCGACCGGGTTCGCTGGCTTAATAACGGCAACCTGGAGGTTCTTGGTAGAACCGACTTCCAGGTCAAGCTTCGTGGGTTCCGTATTGAACTCGGTGAAATTGAAAGTGCACTTGCTAGTCATCCGGACGTTACTCAGGCTGTCGTCAGGCTGCGCGAAGATATTCCAGGAGACCAGCGTCTCGTTGCTTACTTGATAGCGCCTGAAGGTGTAACGCTTAACCCTGCAGGCTTACGAGAACACATTTCATCCGATCTGCCAGACTACATGCTACCTTCAGCATACGTGCAACTAGAACGTTTCCCGCTCACCCCTAATGGCAAGATTGACCGCAAAGCTCTGCCCGCGCCGGATCAGAATCAGCTGGCGAAAGTTGAATATGTGCCACCACGGAATGAACTTGAAGAATCCCTCTGTGCACTGTGGGGCGATGTACTGGGCGTGGAAAATGCGGGCATTCACGATGACTTCTTCGCCCTCGGTGGTCATTCACTGATTGCAACCCAGCTAGTATCAAGAATACGCGATACCTTGAATGCCGAACTCGCATTACGGCAACTATTTGAACACCCGACCGTGGCACAACTGGCAGTCGACATCACTGAAAGCAGCAGTAGTGAAGCTCTTAGGATTCCAACAATCGATCGTAGCAGCACACTGCCCCTGTCATACGCACAACAACGCCTTTGGTTCCTCGATCAACTGGAACCAGGAAATCCGGTGTACAACCTGCCCTGGTCGATTCGATTAACGGGCGCCTTGGATGCTGCAGCGCTCGAAGCTGCGATCGGTGACATGGTCATACGCCATGAAACACTCCGCACGACCTTTGTTAGCGGTGAAGATGAACCCGAACAGATCATTCACCCGAGCTTAAGCATCCCGCTGGAGCAAATCACTGCGGGAGATGAAGACGAATTACAACGACTGTTGGCGAAGTTCTCGGCTAAAACCTTCGACCTGAGAGATGGTCCGCTCATGCAGGCGCAACTGATTAAGAACGGCGAAACAGATCACGTGCTGACACTGCTGCTACACCACATAATTGCAGATGGTTGGTCATGGAATATTTTGTTCCGTGAACTTATGGCCTTCTACAATGCGCGCTGTGCCAAACAGAAAGTCACACTGCCCGAATTGCCTATTCAGTACGTTGACTATTGCGGCTGGGAGCGACAGTTTTTACAGGGCAAAGAGCTGGCCCGACAAACTGATTACTGGGTTGGACACCTTGCTGGTGCTCCGGCAATACTTGAACTGCCAACGGATAACCCCCGTCCACCAATACAAACCTATAACGGTGCACACTTAACAAGTTACTCGACCGTCGGGTTAAACAATGAACTTACCCGGATTGCGAATGAACAAGGCTGCACACCCTATATGCTGCTGTTTGCGGCGTTTAATCTCTTGCTCGCCCGCTATGCCGGACAAGATGACATTGTGGTTGGAACACCTATTGCAGGCCGCCATCGTACCGAGTTTGAAGCATTAATCGGTCTGTTCTTGAACACTATGGCCATCCGCACCGATCTGTCGGGCAACCCCAAGTTCAGCGAACTGCTATCGCGGGTGAAACAGAACTCACTGAATGCCTATGCGCATCAGGACCTGCCATTTGAGAAGCTGGTGGAAGTTTTACAACCCACACGCGATCAAAGTCATACCCCTGTGTTTCAGGTAATGTTCAATTATCACAACGAACCCCAACAGGAAATTGTCTACTCCGAACTCAATGCACAGATCATTGAACCGGAGCGCGTCTCTGCCAAGTTTGATCTTTCGGTGGCGATGGCGGATGTCGGTGATCGGTTCTGGATCGACTTCGAATACAACACCGATCTTTTCAGCCCCGCGACAATCGAGACCATGCTCGAAAGCCTGAAAGGTCTGCTGGAAGATATCGCTATACAACCTGTCTCTTATACACATCTCCGAGCCCACGAGACAAGAGGCAATCTC
>CAJXQV010000039.1 GCA_913058165.1 uncultured Chromatiales bacterium
ATTGCCTCTTGTCTCGTGGGCTCGGAGATGTGTATAAGAGACAGAAATTATCCTTACCGGCTTCAAGCAAGGCTTCATCAGTGAGCGTGCCGGGTGTAATGATGCGAACGACTTTGCGTTCGACGGGGCCTTTGCTGGTTTTGGGGTCGCCCACCTGTTCACAAATAGCCACCGACTCACCGGCACGAACAATCTTCACCAGATAGTTATCGACCGCATGGTAAGGAATGCCCGCCATCGGAATCGGCTCACCGCCTGATTTGCCACGCGAGGTGAGCGTAATGTCGATTAAGGCTGAGGCCTTCTCCGCATCCGCATAAAACAACTCATAGAAGTCACCCATACGGTAAAACAACATCATGTCAGGCACTTCGGCTTTTAGGCGAAAGTACTGCTGCATCATCGGCGTGTGGTTGGTTTGGTTGGTGGCAGTATCCATGCTATTCCGGTTTTATTCTTATTGATTGGCCAGCATAGCGAAAAACTCAAAAGGGGTCGAACGCGGAAGGCAATTGGACCGATGCTGCTTGACTCTCACCTAATGACCAAGGTTTATGATAAACACTCTATAACGGATAGCGTTTCTAAAATAAGCGAGCAATAGGTAGGGCCAACCTGAATGAGGGCGAGCGCGTCCACGCATTCATACCTGGATTGCCCGTAGGGCCTATGTGATCCGTATACAGAAGGCCTTGAGCCCAGATAAAGGCAAAGATACGGTTGTTCGCGCAGCAATGGCGTTAAGTAGCGTCAGCGTTGTGACCAATTTATTATTGCTAAGGCGCAGAAAGCCTGAGCGTGCGTAACGAATTTTCAAACCCATTTTATCGAGGATTTACCCATGGCCAATATCCAACTCAATGTAGAAGGCATCACCTGCGGCGGCTGCGAGAAAAGTATTCGCAAAGCATTGCTGGCAAAAGACGGTGTTAGCGACGCCAGCGCCAGCCACGAAACCGGCATTGTCAAAATTGACTATGACGAAGCAAAAATCCAACAGGATGCGATTAAGCAGGCAATTGAAGATGCTGGCTTCGACGTGGCCGCCTAAATAAATCCATCGGGAGATTGTGATGCAACTTACTTCAACAATGAAGCCGTTTGAAATTGGCGACATATTTCTTGGCTGCACCTACGTTAATAACCCTGACGATGATCATATGGGTGACGGCAGGATTATGCAGTTCGATAAGGATTGGCGGCCTAAGGGTACTTTATACACTGAAGGGACTCGCTATTTTGTAGTCGGCTGCAAAATCGGTCCAGACGGCACGTTGTGGGGATTTGATTGTCACGATCACATTGCTGTTCAGGTGAGCCCTGATGGCAAACAGACGGGGTCTTGGGACTCGGGTCGTTCATTTGGCAGTATCAACTGGCATGATGACGGCAACTTGCTGTTGGGCGAATACTTTATAGGCACCGAAATTTGGAAAGGCACGAGCGCTAAACTGCTCGATAATGGCATGCTCGGCGACGGCAATATCTATAAATACACGCCCGACCTTAAACTGGTTGAAGTTTACGATGTTGAGACAGCTGTCGAACCCACTATGTTCAAGGGCGTTACACATTCGACCCTCCATCCATCAGGCGATTTTATAACCTACACGACTGAAACTGCTCGTAGACTGATGCGTTATGACTTGCGCAACAATCAACAAATGGACGATCTCGATGGCTACCCCGATGCTGATCCTTTAGACCGGTCTGACAAGCGCTGGTTTATAGCACCCAGTTATTTGGCCGATGGACGACTGA
Organism: uncultured Chromatiales bacterium; assembly: GCA_913058165.1. Taxonomy (GTDB): domain Bacteria; phylum Pseudomonadota; class Gammaproteobacteria; order Steroidobacterales; genus JABIQA01. The sequence continues at coordinate 1,762 of CAJXQV010000039.1, forward strand.
TGTGCACAGTGGCTGATGGCCTGCGTATCTACGCTGAAGACGGCAAGACCATCAAGGACATCCCATTACCCGGGTATGGCTGGGCACAGGTCACGCCTGATGTGGATCAACGATACGCATTGGCAGCGAACGTATGGACCGGAGTGGCGGCACGTATAGACCTGGATAAAGGCGTAATTACTGAGTCCATTGATGTTGGCTTTACCGCACCTAATCGCTCGTTGGCTGGAATTGCAGTCTACACGGGTCAGGGGGCGTAACTGTGAAACTTTATTCCTTTTCGCCGACGCCGAATAACCGCAAAGTAGAGGCCTTTATTAAGCATTTTGATCTGCCCGTTGAGATTCATACAATGGGCTTCCGAGATCAGGAAAATAAAACCGACGAATACCTGCAGATGAACCCGATGGGCAAGGCGCCGGTGCTTCAGGATGGTGATTTTTCCCTATGGGAATCCAATGCCATCCTGACTTATCTGGCAACATTGCACCCGGAAACCGGCATGTTGCCGGCCGATGCACGGGGCCGGGCTGACTGTGATCGCTGGCTTTACTGGCAAGCCTTTCACTTGCTCAGCATTATCATTTCCCTCAGTGATAAAAAGAAGAGCTTGCAGAAAGATATTGATTTGAATTTCGGCGTACTTGACGCGCAGTTGGAAGGGCGTGATTTTATTCGCGGCGACCTGTCCATCGTCGACTTCGCCATTGCACCCTACTTGTTGGCTAGCCGCGCTCTGGTGATCGACCAGACTCCATTCCCTAATGTTCAGAACTGGTTGGCGCGCTGCAACGAGCTTAAGGGCATGGTCGAGACAGTGTATAAACCGCCTGGCACCTAGCGTTATAAGGCGGGTTAGTTCCGCAGTTTCGCAAAATAATATTCGTAAACTTATGATGAGCAATGATGAATCAGACCCAGACTTTAACTATGCCGAAAAGTAAAACCTTGCTGAAAGTAGCAATCTATTTGGCGCTCATGGGAATCATGGCACTGCCGTTGTTCGGCTTTCGGGTACCCAAGCTACTGCCTTCTATATGGTTACTGCTGATCCATGAGTTTGCAGGAATCATCTTTGTCGGCCACACCGTATTCAGCAATATCTGGTCGATGCGTGTTCGTCAGACGCAACCGGCGCAGACCGGCGTTTGGGCACGGGCTTTTATCCGTAAACTGGCATTTAGAATTACCTTACCCACCACTATCATCACGCCACTGGCAGGGTTAATGTTAATTGAGGACTGGGGTGGCTTAATGGCTACGGGCTGGGCCTATGATGCCTACCTGTGTTTCTGGCTTATGGCAGGCATTAGCCTGTGGCCTGACCTGATCCGACTCTTTATCGATGAACACGCTGAATCAGCAACCCACGGGATGAGGGGCGGTCTTATTCGCAGCATGATCGCGTTGGCACTGACGATTTACATCGTCGTGGTGATGGTGACCAAGCAAGCATGGATTAGTGGGTAAATCGCAGCGCAAGCTCTGTTGTTCTCATCATACACCCTAGAGTCTTTACTCTAGTCTAGACTCTAGGGTGTATGATGAGTGCTATGAATGCTCAAATTCAACCTATTCTTAAGATCGGTGCGGTCGCTAAGGCGGCCGGCGTCAGTATCGATACCGTGCGGTTCTACGAAGGTCGCGGCTTGTTGCCCAGTCCGCAGCGGAGTGCTTCGGGCTATCGGCTTTATGATCAATCCACTATTGAGCGGCTTAATTTTATTGGCCGTGCAAAGGGCCTTGGTTTTACCCTGAACGAAATTGTGCTGCTGCTGGATTTGCAGGATAAGGGGGGTCGTAAGGCCGAAGTAAAGTCGATTACCGGCGCAAAGCTGGAACAGATCGATAGCAAGATTGAAGACCTGCAGCGGATGCGCAGCGTGCTTGGCAAACTTAATAGTGATTGTTCGGGTTCCGGCAGTGTGACCGGTTGCCCGATTATAGAGGCGTTAGTGGATGGAGATCGTGATGATTGTTGTAAATAGTCAGTTGGCTGCCAGCTTAATGGGTTCGCAATGAGCACTATCGTTAAAGATTTAAATGCCGCGCATGTGCTTATTCCTGTTACTGGTATGACCTGCAGTGCCTGTTCTGCACGTATTCAAAAAGCGTTACTCAAGGTGCCGGGTATTGAATCGGCCTCGGTTAACTTTGCCACTGAACAGGCCGACATTCATTTTGATACAGATGCCATCGGTGTTGCGGCTGTAGCCGGTGTGATCACCCGGGCCGGCTTCGGTGTTGGTGAAGCCCGTTATTCCTTTTCAGTAGGCGGCATGACCTGCAGTGCTTGTGCCGGGCGCATCGAAAAAGCTTTAAATCGCTTGCCCGGAGTGCTCGAGGCTACTGTGAACCTGGCATTGGAGCGCGCCGATGTTCGCGCTGTGTACGGGCTGGTGAATGACTCTGCGTTGATACAGGCAGTTGAAAAAGCCGGGTACACCGCCACCTTTGCTGCCACTGATGTCGATGCTGAGACAGAACAGCGTGAGTTGACGAACAAACTATTGCGGCGTGAACTTTACACATTATGTATTTCAGCATTGCTGACCTTCCCGCTGGTGTTGCAGATGGCCGCAATGTTCTCCGGCGTCATGTTGCATCTGCCACCGTGGGTGGAGTTAGCGCTTGCAACACCGGTGCAGTTTTTGATTGGCGCGCGGTTTTATCGTGCGGCTTGGAACGCGGTGCGAGCCGGTTCAGGCAACATGGATGTGTTGGTGGTGATGGGCACGAGTACTGCGTATTTCTACAGCCTCTATTTGCTCATTGCACTGGGTTCGGCTGCCGCTGGTCAGCTGTACTTTGAAGCATCTGCCGTGATCATTACTCTGGTGTTGCTCGGTAAGTATATGGAGGCACGCGCTAAGCGCGGCACAACAGCGGCCATTCGTGCGCTAATGGATTTACGTCCCAAAACAGCTCGGGTTTTACGTGATGGCATTGAGATTGAATTGCCTGTGGCGCAAATCCAGATCGATGATGTGGTGGTAGTGCGCCCGGGCGAGAGTATTCCGGTTGACGGTGTGCTGGTGGAAGGCAGCAGTGATGTGGACGAGTCGCTAATTACTGGCGAAAGTATTCCTGTTGAGAAACAGCCGGGCGACAAGCTCACCGGCGGCGCTATCAATGGCACTGGCATGATGAACATTAAAGCCACGGCTGTAGGCGATGACACCACGCTCGCAAGGATTATCCGTTTAGTCGAGAACGCTCAAGCGGGCAAAGCGCCTATTCAGCGCCTTGTTGATCGCATTAGTGAGTTTTTTGTGCCGACGGTTCTGGTTATTGCGGCGCTGACCTTTGCCGGCTGGTATTTCATCGGTGGCGAAACCGGTCAGGCCTTAATTGCGGCAGTCTCTGTACTGGTTATAGCCTGCCCCTGTGCGTTGGGTTTGGCGACACCCACCGCAATAATGACCGGCACTGGTGCTGCCGCTCGCGCGGGCATTCTGATTAAAGATGTTGAGGCATTGGAGCATGCGCACTCAATTAGTGCCGTGGTGTTTGATAAGACCGGTACATTAACCAGCGGGCATCCTGCAGTAGTTGGAATGCATGCTGCTAATGGCGACGAAACTGGGTTGCTGACTCTGGTGGCATCGCTGCAACAGGGCAGTGAGCATCCTCTGGCCCGAGCGGTTTTAGCTCGCGCCAAAGAAGCGGCAGTAGAGTTGTCTGCAGTGACTGAATTCAAATCCCACACCGGCCATGGTATTGAGGGTGTTGTTGCTGATGCCTCTGTCATTACCGGCAATGAACAATTTATGCGCGATAACGGCGTCGATACAGGGCTGGAAGCGGCACGAGCTGCAGAGTGGGAACGCGAGGGCAAAACTGTAACCTGGGTTGCCTGCGATGGCGTCTTGCAGGGTCTCCTGGCTATCGCTGATCCCTTGCGCCCGGAGTCGGCTGCGGCAGTGGCCAGCTTACAGGCTATGGGTATCCGGACCTTGTTGTTATCAGGTGATTCGGTGCTCGCTGTTGCCGAAATAGGTCGCCAGCTGGGCATCGATGAAGCCATTGGCTCGGTGAAGCCGGCCGAAAAGTCGGCCAGAGTTGAGAGCTTACGCAGTGAGGGTTATGTTGTTGGCATGGTAGGAGACGGTATTAATGATGCGCCGGCTTTAGCCTTGGCCGATGTTGGTATCGCGATGGGCTCCGGTACTGACGTTGCGATGGAAACAGCCGGCATTACGCTGATGAGATCCAATCCGTCCTTGGTTCCGGCGGCTATCTCGGCGAGTCGGGCCACCTGGAGCAAGATCAAACAGAATTTATTCTGGGCATTTGCATACAACTTGGTAGGTATTCCGTTTGCCGCCGCCGGTTTGCTTAGCCCTACTATCGCCGGTGCGGCGATGGCATTTAGCAGTGTCAGTGTTGTTACAAACTCCTTGCTGTTGCGCCACTGGAAGCCGGCAGTACCGCGTTCTAGCGCAGATTCGCAAAGATAAACTGTTTAAGTTTTTTGGAGTAAATACGATGGCTATACAGAGTTTTAATGTATCGGGTATGACGTGCGGCGGTTGCGTAAAAAGCATTAAAAATGCATTGCTGGCTCAGGATGGTGTGGTGGGCGTAGAGGCCAGCCATGAAACCGGCGTGGTCGACGTAAGTTGCGACGGTACTGCGGCTACTCCTGAACTGCTGAAACAGCGTATCGAAGACGCCGGTTTTGACGTCGTAGCCTGAGTGAGGTCGCGGGTAACGAGCCCAGGGCCAATTTGACTGGGTGTTACTGAAGCTGGTTTGATAGCCGTATCCTGAAATCCGGAGCGAGGAAATACACGATGAACGACAGCAGTGCCGACTTTAGCAAGTTGCAGTCACGTACCTTCGAGCTGGCAATACGCCTCGCTGCATTGTTCGTGCTCCTTTACTGGTGCTTTATCTTGATTGAGCCATTTCTGCTGATTGTGCTCTGGGGCGTTATTCTTGCCATCGCGTTATTGCCTGTGTTCCAGCGGCTTAGTCGGGTTTTGGGTGATCGCCCGAAACTGGCGTCGAGTGTTCTTGTTGTGTTGCTTATTTCCTTGTTGGTTATTCCTGCCGTGATGCTCACCGACAGTCTTATTGTTAGTGCTCAGACGTTGGCGAAGTCCGACGGGTTTAAATTAATGACTCCGCCGGCGTCGGTTGCGCAGTGGCCCATAATTGGCGAACGCATTTTTGATATATGGCAACGTGGCGCAACCAATCTGCCCGATATGTTTGATGATTTTGAACCGCAGGTACGTGCGGTGGGTTCATGGCTACTTGAGACGGTTACCAACACGGGTTTAGGTATTCTTAAATTTCTGGTGTCGTTTGTTATTGCCGGCGTGTTGATGACCAATTCAGCGAAAGGCGTGTTGGCTGCACAGATGCTGGCGGCACGGTTGGTTGGGTCGCGCGGCCCTGAATTCACCCAGTTGTGTTCGCGCACTATTGGTAATGTTGCATTGGGTATTGTTGGCGTATCAATTGTGCAGGCCAGCTTTCTTGGTCTTGGCTTTTTGTTAATTGATTTGCCGGGCGCTGGCTTGCTTGCGCTGCTGGCTCTCGTACTTTGTATTGTGCAGGTTGGCGCAGGGCTGGTCAGTATTCCGACAATTATCTATGTGTTTTCAACGTCTGATCTTGCGCCTGCAATAATCTTCGCCATATGGACTATGCTCATCACGCTGAGCGATAGCGTGCTGAAACCCATGGTGTTCGGCCGTGGTGCTGCTGTTCCAGGGCTGGTGATTTTTCTGGGTGCCATCGGTGGCCTATTGTCTTACGGCATTATCGGTTTGTTCGTGGGTGCCGTGGTGTTGTCGTTGGGTTACAGCTTTTATGAAGCCTGGCTTGCCGAAAACAGGGAGCTTTCGTCATCCGCTGAAGGTTGAGCGATGTTTATCGCTAAGCTGGCTCATCATTAACCCTACAGATTTTTACGCCGCTGTTATTTCCGGCGAATAAATCTTCGACCGCTTGCGGCATTTTTTCAAGTCCATCGCTAAGATCTTCGCAAAAAACCAGTTCGCCGGTGCTGTGCCATTGGCGCAATGCTTGTTCTGCTTCTGCAAAACGTTCCCAGTAATCGAACACAATAAAACCCTGCATGGTGGCACGTTGATAAAGTAGGTTGCGATAGTTAATAGGACCGATGTTGGCATGCGGGTCGTAATCGGTTGCGATGAACCCGCACAGCGCCACCCGGGCATTTAAGCTTATGTGTGCCAGTCCAGTGTTCAGGATATCGCCGCCGACACTGTCGAAGAAAAGATCAATACCCTTTGGAAATTCTTCGGCTAGTTGGTGACTCAGGTCAGCAGTTTTGTAATTTATTGCCGCATCGAAACCAAGCGTATCGACCAACCATTGGCATTTTTTATCGGTGCTGGCGAGTCCGACTACCTTGGCTGCACCCTTGATGCGTGCTATTTGTCCAGCTGCGCTGCCCACGCCGCCTGCTGCCGCTGAAACGAGCACATTGTCACCAGCCTTAATGCGACCTGCTTCGAGCACACCGAAGTAGGCGGTGGCACCTGACTGACCCAGAATTCCCAGTTCAAGCGAGAGCGGTCGCAGCGGGGCGCTGATTTTTTTTGTGCTAAAGACAAACTCTTTACCACGGGGATGTTGCACAGAGTAATCCTGCCAGCCCAGCGAGCCCACAAAGTATTCACCCACAGCGTAGTCCGGATTTTTTGAGCTAAGGATAACGCCGATGCCGCGACCGCGCATAACCTCACCGACAGGAACATTGCCGAGAAACTGTTTGTGGTTCGGGTCGAGATAGCCGCGCAATGCAGGTCCGGGCGCCAGGTAAAGCGTTTTTACAACAAACTGATTATCGCTGGGTTCGGGCACCGAATTCTCAACCCACTCAAACAACGCCGAGCTTATCGGTTCATTGGATGCCGGGTAGCGTGCAACACGCCATTGTCGATTGCGGATTTCTGACATCGCTCAGAAGCTACTCATTAATTATGAGGTCCTGAGGCACACTTGATAGACATTGGCAGCCGTTACCGGTAATAACCACTGTGTCTTCCATATGCACCGAGCCCCAGCCAAATTCGCTATGAGGCATATCAACGTTCACCACCATGCCGGCGTGCAAGGTTTGATCGGGTTTATCCTGTGGCTGGACACCAGCAAACTTCGGGTCGTCGGTGCTGTCTCTTATACACATCTGACGCTGCCGACGATCTACTCTGTGTAGA